>DATDDC010000172.1:0-6054 GCA_036523995.1 Anaeromyxobacter sp. | reverse complement strand
TAGCCGGGGACGAAGCGCACCTCGAGGCCGGCGGGCGGAGGCTGGGCGGCGCCGAGCGCCTGCGCCACGCGCCCCGCGTCGACGCCGGGCGCCGCCGGAGGGGCCGGCGGGCGCGTCTGCTTCACGAGCCCGGCCGAGAGCGCCTCCTCCCAGGTCCGCTCGAACGGATCGACGGCCGCGGACTTGTTCGAGTCCACCGGGTTCCCGGCCGCCGCGGAGCCCGACGTGGGCGGCGGCGGAGGGCCGAAGCCGAGGCGCGTGCGCCAGCCGTCCTTCACGATGCGGTGGCTCCCCCGGTCGCCCATCCCCACGAAGGCGGCGAGGAGGTCCACCTCGGTCGCGCACTCCTTGAGCGGCGAGATGAGCGGCTGGACCACCGTGGCGGTGCCGTCGCGGGCGCGGAGGTCGCCCCACGACTCGAGCAGGTGCGCCCTGGCGAGCCGGAAAGTCGCCGCGTGGACGGTCTCGTCGTCGCGGTAAGCGAGGACGATGGAGTTCTTCACCCTGCCGAGGAGCGTCCGGAGCGGCACGTCGGCAGGCGCCGTGTAGAGGGGATTCCAGGCGGTGACGACGAGCGTGTCGACCTGGCCCGCCCCGATCTCGCGCGCGAGGACGGCGAGGCCGGCTCCCTCGCCGGCGGGGTCGAAGACGCCGGGCTCGCGGTAGGTGACCGTCTTGCCGACGTTGCCGAGGGCGTCGTTCAGCACCGCGGCGAGGGCGTGGACGGCGGCGGGCTGTCCCGCGCCCGCCACGACGACGGACCGGCCGCGCGCCCGCAGGAGGTCCTTCGCCACGGCGGCGGCGATCTTCCGCCGGTCGCCGTCGGCCGCCGCGCCGAGCGGCGCCAGCTTCTCGAGGCCCTGCGCCTTCGCGAGCTCGGTGGCCACGGCGCGGGCGAAGGCCGCCACCTCCTGGGAGCGCATCCGGAAGCGGTGATCGGCGGATCCGCCGGTGACGGTGTAGCCCGCCTCCGCCACGTAGAGCCGGTTCAGCTTCCCGGGCTCCCGGCGCGCCGCGAACTCGCGCGCCTGCCGGAGGTGGTCGCCCTCGACGGCGAGGAAGTCCGACTCGAGGGAGAGGATCACCTCCGCGTCGGCGAGGGCGAGCACGGGCTCGAGCGGGCGGCCGAAGGCGATCTTCGCCCCCTCGCGCGCCTCGCGATCGCCCAGCGCCGTCCAGGCGTCGAAGCGGGCCCGGGGGAAGCGTTCCCCGATCCGGCGGCGCAGGTCGGCGAGCGTCGGCGACGAGGAGGGCTCCACGAGGAAGCGCAGCCTCGCGCCCTGGTCCCTCTCGTGCTCGTGCGCGAGCGCCGAGATCTCGGCGAGGGCCGCGGTCCAGGAGAGGTCCTGCCTCCCGCGCCGGAAGCCCGAGAGGCGGCGCGGATCGTAGAGGTCGAGGACGAGCGCCTGGCGGACGGCGTCGGCGGCGCCGAGGCTGGCCGGGTGGTCGGGGTTCCCCTCGATCTTGGTGGGGCGCCCCTCCCACGACGTGGCCACGAGGCCGATGGCGTAGCCGCGGTCGCTCGTGGCCGTGGCGTAGGCGCTCGGCACGGAGGGCGTCACCCCCTGCGGCGGCCGGACGTAGGGGACGAGCTTCTCGCGCGGCGGCTGGCACGCCTCGAGCCCCGCCAGCGCCGCGGAGGCGCCGAGCACCTGGAGGAAGGAGCGGCGCGTGAAGCCCTGCGGGGCCTCCTGCGCGCCCTCGGGGAACTCGCCGGGAGGGACGTCCTCGGGAGCCTCGAGCTCCTCGAGCGTCCTCCAGCGGCGGGCCTCGAGCGAGCCGCTCTTCTGTCCGAAGATGGGGAGCCCTAGCGATGGCATGTGTAGCAGCTCGTGCGGGATTTCACGTCGTACTTCTTCGCCAGCTCGCGGCCGAGGGCGGCGCGGTCGCCGTCGTAGCTCCAGGCCATGTTGGTGACCTCCTCGACCGGCCGGAGCCGCGGGTAGGGATCGTTGTGGCAGTCGATGCACCACCCCATGCTGAGCGGCTGCACCTGCTCGATGGCCGGCATCTGGTCGACGCGCCCGTGGCACTCGACGCAGCCGACGCCCTTGTTCACGTGGATGGCGTGGTTGAAGTAGACGAAGCCGGGGAGCCGGTGGACGCGCACCCAGGGGATGGCCTGGCCCGAGAACCAGCTCGCCCGCACCGTGTCGAGGAGCCGGCTCTTGTTCCAGATCTGCGAGTGGCAGTTGAGGCAGAGCTCGGTGGGCGGGATCCCCGCGGACGGCGCGCGATCCACCGTGGTGTGACAATACCGGCAGTCCATGAGATCGTCCTGCACGTGATGCCGATGGTCGAAGATGACGGGCTGCTGGATGGGTTGCTGCTGTCCGAGGCCGTAGGGGATGCGCCAGTACACCATCGCCGCGCCCACCGTCCCGGCCCCGCCGGCCACGAGGAGCACGAGCACCATCTTGAAGATCGCGTCGGCTCTGGGGCTGAACAGTGCGCTCATCGATGTCGCGCGTCCTTGGGGCACGCAGATTTCGACCAGAGGTCCGGGGTCCGCGCTGGGGGCGTAAATTGTCGGAGACGATCCGCCTGCGGTAGGTCTCGAAAGGGGCGAAAACGATCACCGTGCGTCACGTCCCCCGCCGCCCCGCCGCTCCGGGCGGCCGCGGCGGCCGTCCGAACGCCTCGACTCGACTGAGGAAGGACCCCCTCCGATGGACCTCGACGACGCCGCCCTGCTCGACCGCGCGCGCACCGGCGACCGCGACGCCCTGGACCAGCTCCTCGACCGACATCAACGGAGGGTGTACCGGTTCGGGCTGAAGATGTGCCGCGACCCGGAGGACGCCAAGGACGTCCTCCAGGAGACGCTCCTCGCGGCGGCCCGCACGATGAAGGACTTCCGCGGCGCGGCCTCGGTCTCGACCTGGCTCTACACCATCGCCCGCAGCTTCTGCCTGAAGAAGCGGCGCCGCTCCAAGTTCGCGCCGGCGGAGGAGGAGTCGCTCGAGGAGCGGGCCTCGCGCGAGGCGGCGCGGCAGATCCCCGACCCGGCGCGCGCCCCGGACGACGAGCTCGCCGGCCGCCAGGTCGAGGCGGCGCTCGAGCGAGCGATCGGCGACCTGGAGCCCATGTACCGGGAGGTCCTCGTCCTGCGCGACGTGGAGGGGCTCACCGCGCCGGAGGTCGCCGAGGTCATGGGCCTCACCGTCGAGGCCGTGAAGAGCCGGCTCCACCGCGCCCGCCTCGCCGTGCGCGAGGCGGTGGCGCCGCTCCTCGGCGTGCCCGCCGTCGAGGGACCGCCCGCCCAGGCCGCCTCCACGGCGGGCTGTCCGGACGTGGTCGACCTCTTCTCCCGCCATGTCGAGGGCGAGATCAGCGCCTCCCTCTGCGCGGACATGGAGAGGCACCTCGAGAGCTGCCCGGCGTGCCGCTCTCGCTGCGACTCGCTCCGGCGGACGCTCGCGCTCTGCAAGGCGGCGCCGCTGCCCGAGGTCCCGCAGGCCGTGCAGGCGGACGTGCGCCGCGCCCTCCGGCGCTTCGTCGGGCCGTACCGGTAGCCGGTTTGCCGCCTCGGCGAGGGGAGCCCATCTTGGTCGCGGGCGCGCACCTCCGCGCGCCGGGAGGGTCGCTCCATGGTGAAGTCGTTCCTCTTGACCGCGGCGCTCGCGGCCGCTGCCCCGGCCCTGGGCCAGTCGAGCCAGCAGCAGAATCCGCCGCCACAGGTTCCGCCGCAGCAGCAGCCGGCCAACCAGCAGCCCTCCACCCAGCAGCCGCAGTCCCAGTCGACCGCGGGGTCGCAGGGCCAGTCGTCGTCGGCGCAGCCGTCTTCGCCGGGGGCGGCGTCGCAGCAGGTGGTGGTGAACCCGCCGACGAACCAGCAACCCCCCGTGCAGCAGCCCAACCCGCCGCCGTCCACGACCATCGTGAATCCGCCGCCGAGCTACGGCTCGGGCGGAGGGTACCCGCAATACTCGGGCGACGAGGTCGTGGTGAAGAGGCGCGAGCACAACCCCCTCATGACCGTGGCCACCGACGCGGCGTACGGCGGCCTAGCCGGCCTCCTCGTCGGCTTCGGGGTGGCGCTCGTGAACCAGTGGGATCACTGGGAGCGGGACGTCACCGTGGGCGCCGGGGCGGGCGTCCTCGTCGGCGCCGCCGTGGGCGCGGCCCAGGCCGCCTACGACGCCAGCGAGGATCGCAAGCGGGTGGCCTGGGACGGGATGAACCGCGCGGACAAGGATCCGGTGGTGGCGTCGAGGCCGGCCTTCGCGCTCGGGTTCAAGTTCTAGCGCCGGACGATACACTCTCGGCCGTGGCCATCTACCGCCTCGGCCGCGAGATCGCGTTCCCGGACCCGGCGCGCGCCGACCCGGACGGCCTGCTCGCCGTCGGCGGAGACCTCACGCCCGAGCGGCTCCTCGCGGCGTACTCCGAGGGGATCTTCCCCTGGTACGACGAGCGGAGCCCCATACTCTGGTGGTCTCCCGACCCGCGCCTCGTGCTCGAGCCCGGAGACCTCCACGTTTCGCGCCGCCTCGCCCGGACCGTGCGGAGCGGCAGGTTCCGCGTCACCTCGGACCAGGCCTTCGAGCAGGTGATCCGCCGCTGCTCCGGGCGCGCGCGGCCCGGCCAGCGGGGCACGTGGATCACCGAGGAGATGATCGAGGCGTACGCCGGGCTCCACCGCCTGGGGTTCGCGCACTCCTTCGAGGCGTGGGAGGGCGACGCGCTCGCCGGCGGGCTCTACGGCGTCTCCCTCGGCGCGGCGTTCTTCGGCGAGTCCATGTTCGCCGATCGCACGGATACCTCGAAGGTCGCCTTCGTCCGGGCCGTCGAGTGGCTCCGCGAGAAGGGCTTCCGGCTCGTCGACTGCCAGGTGAGGACGGAGCACCTCGTCTCGCTCGGCGCCCGCGAGATCCCGCGGGAGGAGTTCCTCGAGCGGCTCGCCGCCGCGCTCGACGCTCCGACGATGCGCGGGCGGTGGGACGTCGGGGACGGCGGGCGCCCGGCGCCCTGACCCGCCTCTCCACACCGGGCCGCCGCGCCCGCGCGGGCTCCCACGAAAGGCCGATCCGCGGCAGAGGACGAGACGCGCTCGCCCTCGTGGCGACGGCGCCGTCACGGCGGCGCCGGCGCGCCGAGCCCCAGCGCCGCCATGGCCCAGGCGGCCGCCCCGACCAGATCCGCGTCCCTCCCCGGCGCGCCCACGAGCTGGACGCCGACCGGCATGCCGGCCGGCCCGCGCGCGGCGGGGAGCGTCACGCAGGGCGCGCCGAGCAGCGTCCAGATCCGGTTGAAGGCCGGATCGCCCGTGCTCTCGAGGCCGACCGGGGCCTCGCCCACGGCGCTCGCCGTGAGGAGCGCGTCGAAGCGGGAGAAGATCTGGGGGAGCGCGGCGCGGCCGCGGGCGGCGAGCTCGCGCGCCGCCTGCTCGCGCTCCGGGGACACGGCATCGCCCTCTGCGAGGAAGTCGAGGAGCACCTTCGAGAGCGCGCCGCCGTGGCGCTCGCGGATCTCCCGGAGCGTCCGCGCCCCCTCCGCCGCCATGATCGTCCGCTGCGCCCGCGCCAGGCCTTCGAGCTCCGGGCCGAGGTCCCGTTCCTCGACGGTCGCGCCCGCGGTCGCGAGGGCCCCGGCGGCGGCCTCTACGAGGACGCGCGTCGAGGGCTCCGCGAGCGGCCACTGCTCCGTCCGGCAGAGCGCGATGCGCGGCGCCCCGCGCAGCTCGGGGGCCCGCATGGGAACGCCGGCGGCCAGGAGGAGCAGGGGGAGCGCCTCCACGTCGTTCACGAAGAGGCCGAAGGTGTCGAGGGAGGGCGCGAAGGGCGAGACGCCCTCCATGGAGACCGCGCCGAACGTCGGCTTCATCCCGACGACGCCGCAGAAGGAGGCGGGCCGGATCACGGATCCCGCGGTCTGGCTCCCGAGGGCCGCCGGGACGAGGCGGGCCGCCACGGCCGCGGCCGAGCCGCTCGAGGAGCCGCCCGGCGTGCGGGAGGGGTCGTGCGGGTTCCGCGTCTTGCCGGGCGCGTAGAAGGCGAGCTCGGTGGTCACGGTCTTCCCGAGCACGACGGCGCCCGCCGCCCGGAGCCGGGC
>DATDDC010000171.1:0-1957 GCA_036523995.1 Anaeromyxobacter sp. | reverse complement strand
GGGCAGGGCGTGGTTGCGCGGCGCGCGGGTCCTCGCCGCGCAGCCCGCCTCGGCGAGGACGAAGACGAGGGCGAGGGCGAGGGCGAGGAGCGGTGCGCGCGGCGGCGACATCGCGCCGATGGTAGCGGCGCTCCCGCGGACGTCCAATTTTCGCGTGCGACCCCGGCGCGCCCGCACGCGCCGGATCCGGCGGCGCCGCACCGCGCACCGACCCGGGTCCGATTGGCGCACGCGCGTCAGATTGGCGCACCGCGGGTGAGGCTATTGCCCCAGGCCGCGCCGGAGGTGGTCGAATTCACCCAATTCCCCACCTTCGTGCCGACCCGCAAGCGCCCGAAATCGACCGGTTGCCGTTCGCGGCCGCCGAGGCACCCGCCCTGCATCCCGGCTCGTGTCTGCGGGTGCGCGTGTCGTCCCGAGGTCGCCGCGTTTCGAGGGGCTCGGCGGCCTCTCTTCGTTTCGTCTTCGCTCCGTCGAGGGGGAGAGGTTCGATGCTCCGCCGTCTCGCCGTGATGACGTCGTTCGTCCTGCTCTTCGCGTGCAAGCCGTCCGCGCGCTCGAAGCCCCCGGCGATCTCGCCGGAGATCGCGGTGAGCGCCGTCGTGGTGGGCAGCGCGACGAGCACGGATCAGCCCGTCGAGAGCGACGCGCACGAGGTGGCCGTCGGGTTCGGCCGCTCGGGCTACCTCGTGGTCTGGACGTGGCCCGGCGGCGTCACCGGCGACGACATCTACGGCGCACGCATGAGCGCCTCCGGCGAGCCGATCGGGAGCCCGTTCCCGATCTCGACCGCCGCCGGCGAGCAGCAGACGCCCGCGGTCGCATTCGACGGCGAGAACTGGCTCGTGGTCTTCCAGGATCACCGCGCCGGTCAGTACCTCAACGTGTACGGCGCCCGCGTCCGCGCCGATGGGACGGTGCTCGATCCCGACGGGATCCCCATCGCCACGCAGGTCGATCACCAGGCGCGCCCCGCCGTCGCCTTCGACGGGACGAACTTCCTCGTCGTGTGGGCCGATCACCGCTCGGGCAGGCAGTGGGACGTGTACGGCTCGCGCGTCGCGCGCGACGGGACGGTCCTGGACGCCGACGGGATCGCCATCTCCACCGCGGCGAGCCACCAGCTCGACCCCGCCGTCGCCTTCGATGGCACGAACTACCTCGTCGTCTGGCAGGACCTGCGCTCGGGCGAGTACGACATCTACTGCGCGCGCCTGTCGCCGGCCGGCCTCGTGCTCGACGCCGACGGGATCGCGGTGTCCACCGCGATCCACGACCAGTCCGCCCCGGCCGTCGTCTTCGACGGGACGAACCACGTCATCGCATGGCAGGACCTTCGCGGCGGGATCGCGAGCGACATCCTGGCGGCGCGCGTCAGCCCCGACGGCGTCGTGCTCGATGGGTCGGGCATCCCCGTCGCCGCCGCCGACGGCGCCCAGGGCGCGCCGGCCCTCGCGTTCGACGGCGCGTACACGCTCGTGCTTTGGACGGACGCCGCCGCCCTCCCGGCGAGCGTGCGCGGTGCGCGCCTGGACTCGGCCGGGACGGTCCTCGACCCCGCCGGGTTCGCCGTCGCCGACGGCACGGGCAGCGCTCCGATGGCTGCCGGGTCCGACGGCGCCGGGCGTGCCATCGCCGCCTACGGCGTGGTGGACGTCGCCACCGGCGCGGCGCAGCTTCGCGCCCGCGCCCTCACCGACTGGGCGGTCCTCACGGTGCAGAAGGCGGGGAAGGGCGCCGGCGCGGTCGCGTCGTCTCCGGAGGGGATCGACTGCGGCGCCGCCTGCTCCTCCCGCTTCGACGCCCCCACCGAGGTGTCGCTCGCCCCGACGCCCGACGCGGACTCGGTGTTCGGCGGCTGGTCCGGCGCGTGCGCCGGGGACGCCGGCTGCACCGTCACGATCGACGGCGCGAAGGCGGTGACCGCCACGTTCCTGCCGCTGTACCGCCTGACCGT
>DATDDC010000170.1:0-4318 GCA_036523995.1 Anaeromyxobacter sp. | reverse complement strand
GAAGGCCGGATGATTTGTCCCGGCCTTTTCTGTTCCACCACCTCTGTATATCGAGCGCCTGCTAGTGGATGAGGTACCGGGAATCTTTGAGGAGGTGCTGACCGAGGCCGTGTGCGACCACAAAGGCTAACAAGATCGGCGACGCACCCCGTCGGTCCTAGGGTCCATGCCCGATGCCGGTGAAACCCGTCCGCGACGTCTCGCCGAGGGCGCTGGAGGGCGACGAGAAGCTCGAGCAGTCGCTCCGCCCGGCCACGTTCGACGAGTACGTGGGCCAGGAGAGGATCGTCGAGAACCTGCAGGTGTACGCGAAGGCCGCGAAGGGGCGCGGCGACGCGCTCGACCACGTGCTCCTCTGCGGCCCGCCCGGCCTGGGCAAGACCTCGCTCGCCCACATCCTGGCGCGGGAGCTCGGCGTCACGCTCCACCTCACGAGCGGCCCCGCCCTCGTGAAGAAGGGCGACCTCGCCGGCCTCCTCACCGCGCTCGCGCCGCGGGACATCCTCTTCATCGACGAGATCCACCGGCTCTCGCCGGCCGTGGAGGAGGCGCTCTACCCGGCCATGGAGGACTACCGCTTCGACGTGGTGCTGGGCGCCGGCATCGGCGCGCAGACCATGGAGATGAAGCTCGAGCGCTTCACGCTCGTGGGCGCGACGACGCGCACGGGCCTCCTCGCCTCGCCGCTCAGGGACCGCTTCCCCATCCAGGAGCGGCTCGGGTACTACGGCGCGCCCGAGCTGAAGGAGATCGCCGTGCGCGCGGCGCGGAAGCTCGCGCTGCCCGTCGATCCGGACGGCGCCGAGGAGCTCGCGCGCCGGGCCCGCGGAACGCCCCGCATCGCCATCCGGCTCCTCCAGCGCGCGCGGGACTTCGCCCAGGTGGAGGGCGACGGCACGCTCACGAAGGCCATCGTGGACACGACGCTCCGCCGCCTCGAGGTGGACGGGAAGGGCCTCGACGCCATGGATCGGCGCATCCTCGCCGTCGTGCTCGACGCCTTCGGCGGCGGGCCGGTCGGCATCGACGCCATCGCGGCGGCGGTGGGCGAGGAGAGCGACACCCTCGAGGACGTGTACGAGCCGTTCCTCGTGCGCGAGGGCTACCTGGCGCGGACGCCGCGCGGCCGCGTGGCCCTGCCCCCCGCCTACGAGCACCTCGGCCGCGAGCGGCCGCGAGGCAAGCAGGGCTCGCTCCTCTAGATCGCCTGGATCGCCGCGCCGCTCACCACGACACTCGGCCCGCGCGCCAGCGCGCCCGGCGCCCGATCACGCGCACGAGCAGGAACCCCGTCACGAACCCGCCGATGTGGGCGAACACCGCGACGCCGGGGCTCCCTCCGAAGACGACGGCGAGCACCTGCATGACGAACCAGAAGCCGATGAAGAACACGGCCGGCAGGTACTGGAGCCGGATGAACACGAAGACGACGAAGAGCGTCAGCACACGCGCGTGCGGGAAGAGGACGATGTACGCCGCGAGCACGCCCGCGATCGCTCCCGACGCGCCCACCATGGGCACGAGGGTGGCGAGCTCGTCCCCGGACACGGCCGCCGCTACCGTCTGGGTGAGCGCCGCCGCGACCCCTGCGAGGAGGTAGAACCCGAGAAAGCGCAAGCGCCCGAGCGCATCCTCGACGTTGTTCCCGAAGATCCACAGGAAGAGCATGTTCGAGCCGATGTGCGCGAAGCCGCCATGCATGAACATGCTTGTGAAGATCGTGAGCGGAGGGGCCACCACGTCCCGCTGGTTCACGTCCTGGAGGGTCAGGATCTCGTACGGGATGGCGCCGGCGGTGAAGGCCGAGGCGTCGAGCCCGATCGAGAGTTGCCACAGGAACGCGAGCGCGTTCGCCGCGATGAGGGCGATCGTGAGGACCGGCACCCGGCCGGTGGGGAGGTCATCCTTGAGAGGGATCACGCTTCGACAGGGATCCGCGCTCGGCCTTCCACTTCGAGGCGCACATGGTATAAGCCCGGCCGCCGATCCGGGGCGGATCCGTGACGGTCTGACACGGATGTCGTGATCTCGGCAGCGGAGCGAGGGCGGAAGAAATGTCGCACCGTCCTCTCGGGCAACGCGGTTCGGGTGATGCCGAAAAGGTAGCGTGGGAACGCGAGGTTGGACCTTCGCGGGCGAGCGGCGGCAAGCGCAGGAAATCCGGCGGGCTGGCACATCGATTGCTGACCTCGGCTGGCCTCTCTCGCGGCGCCAGCCTGGAACGGACAACCACGCACATGGCTCACTGGAACCAGCGGACGGTCGCCAAGCGCATCTCCTGCTCCGGCGTCGGGTTGCACTCCGGCAAGCCGGCGTCGCTGACGCTCGTTCCCGCTCCCGCCGACGCCGGCATCACCTTCGTCCGGATGGACCTCGGGATCGAGATCCCGGCCAGGAACGAGCACGTCGCGGACACGACGCTCTCCACGAACCTGGCGCTCGGCAAGGCGCGCATCCACACGGTGGAGCACGTCATGGCGGCGCTGCACGGGATGGGCATCGACAACTGCCGCGTCGAGGTGGACGGGCCCGAGATCCCCATCCTCGACGGCTCGGCCGCGCCCTTCGTGTGCCTCGTGCAGGAGGCGGGGATCCTGGTGCAGCGCGCCGGGAAGCGCTACCTCGTCATCGAGCAGCCCGTGGAGATCGCCGACGGCGACAAGCTCGCGCGGCTCGAGCCGTCGAACGCCTTCTCCGTCGAGTTCACCGCCGACTTCAACCACCCGCTCATCACGAACCAGGCGTTCCAGGTGACGCTCACGGACCGCGTCTTCGAGCGCGAGGTCGCGCGCGCCCGGACCTTCTGCTTCCGCAGGGACATCGAGCGCATGCAGGCGGCGGGGCTCGCCAAGGGCGGCAGCCTCGAGAACGCCATCGTCGTGGACGACTTCTCGATCCTGAATCCCGAGGGGCTGCGCTATCCCGACGAGTTCGCGCGCCACAAGGTGCTCGATGCCGTCGGCGACCTCGCCCTCTTCGGGATGCAGGTCGTGGGCGCGCTCACGGCCGTGAAGAGCGGGCACGCCCTGAACCAGGCGCTGGTGCGGAAGGTCCTCGCCGAGGCGGCGTCCCACCGGGTGGTCCGCGTGTCCGCAGAGGTCGACCCCCTGCGCGACCGCGCGGTGGGGCGGGCCCTGGGCTCCCCCGAGGGCCAGGTCGCCTAGCGCGGCGGCGGCATGGGCGCCGCCCTGGAGCTCTTCCACAGGCTCGCCGAGCCCGAGTCCGCCGCGGCGCGGACGCTCGTGCGCGATCTCGGCTTCCTCGAGGCGGTCGCGTTCCGGAACGTCGCCTTCGACTCCCACCGCGACGCCTTCGCCGCGCACGGAGGCTCGTCGACCCCCGCGCTGTGGGACGGCGAGCGGCTCCACGAGGGGCTCGCCGCGATCCGCGAGGCGCTCCTCGCGAGGCGGCAGGGCTAGCGCGCTCCTCCCGTCGCCGCGTCAGGCCCTGTGCGGCGCGGGCGCGGCCCCGTGCGCCGGCAGCCGCTCCGCCGACGGCAGCTCTCCGCGCCGGCGCGGGGCGCCGGCGCCTCCGCCCAGCACGCTCGCCGCGAGCGTGAGGAGCCCGTACAGGAAGAACGCCCACGCCCCGGCCGCGCCCGCCGTCTTGGCCTTGTCCGCGCTCTCGCCCGCGCTCTCCTGCACCCGCTGCGCGAGGCCCTGGACGCGCTCTTTCACGTCCTGACCCTGCTGCTTCAGCTCCTCGCGGTTCTGAGGATTCGCGGCGGCGTTTCCCGCCGCCTGCGCCGCGCCTCCCGCGGCCTGGGCCGCCGTCGCCGCGGTGCCCGCCACCGCCATCGTGGCGATCCAGATGCCGGCGACGAGCATGAAGCCCCAGAGCGCCGCGCCGTGCAGCATCCCGGAGAGCCTCGACTCGGTTCCGCCGAGGCGCGCCGTGAGCCATCCGGCGATGAACATCGCGGCGACGCCCGCGATGACGCCCCAGATGCCGAAGCCTATCCCGAGGCCCTGCCAGTGCTGCACGTCCCTGGGATCGAACGCGGAGAAGCCGATCCCGCCTCCCAGCGCCAGCAAGAGGAGCCAGATCGCGAACCCGAAGAAGAACCCTGCGAAGATCGCTCCCCAGCTCACCCGGCCGAAGAGCGGTTCCCTGATCGCTGCCGTCGCCATGTGTGAATCCTCCCGGCCCGAAGATTCCCGGTGGGCCATCCCCCGAAGGAAGGCTCGTCACTCGGAGCGAAGGCGCAAGCCGCGGCGTCGCCCAGCGGGCTCCGGGTGCGCACGTTCGGAGGGTGGTGTGGCGGCGCGGCGGGTCCGGGCCGCCGTGCGGGCGGGCGGCGCTGCACGCGCAGGGCCGG
>DATDDC010000169.1:0-32660 GCA_036523995.1 Anaeromyxobacter sp. | reverse complement strand
ACCCCGAGGCCCTCACCATCTGCAACGGCTACAAGGACGAGGAGTTCCTCCGCCTCGCCCTGCTCGGGCGCAAGCTCGGCCGGAAGGTCATCGTCGTCATCGAGAAGCTCTCCGAGCTGCCCCAGATCCTGCGGCTCGGGGAGGAGATGAACGTCGAGCCGATGATCGGGCTGTGCTCGAAGCTCACCACGCGCGGCACGGGCAAGTGGGAGGGCTCCTCCGGCGACTTCGCGAAGTTCGGCCTCACCGTCCCCGAGCTCATCCAGGCGGTGAAGATCCTGAAGGAGGCGGGGAAGGAGAGCGCGGCCAGGCTCCTCCACTTCCACGTGGGCTCGCAGCTCACCGAGATCCGCGTGGTGAAGGACGCCATCAACGAGGGCGCACGCGTCTACGCCAAGCTCCGGCGCATGGGGCTCCCCATCGAGTACTTCGACGTGGGCGGCGGCCTGGGCGTGGACTACGTGGGCACTCACTCGAACGGCTACGCCTCGTCCGTCAACTACACGATGGACGAGTACGTGGGCGACATCATCTACAACGTCCAGCGCGTGTGCATGAACGAGGGCGTCCCGGAGCCGCACATCGTGTCGGAGTCGGGCCGGGCCGTCACCGCCCACCACTCCTGCATCATCATGAACGTGTTCGGGCACATCGAGATCGGCTCGGAGGAGGAGATCGCCGCCGCCTCCGTGCCGCAGCCGAGCGAGCCCAAGGTCGTCCGGGAGATGCGCGAGATCGTGCAGAACGTCACGCCGCGCAACCGGGCCGAGGCCTACCACGACGCCCTCGCCAAGAAGGAAGAGGCGCTGCAGATGTTCAAGCTCGGCATCCTCGGCCTCGAGGAGCGGGCGGTCGTGGAGAGCCTCTTCTGGAAGCTCGCCCGCGGCATCGCCGACATGAACCGCGGCAAGAAGCGCCTGCCGCGGGAGACGCGGGACCTGGGCGACAAGATCGCCGACCAGTACATGGCGAACTTCTCGCTCTTCCAGAGCGCGCCCGATCACTGGGCCTTCGATCAGCTCTTCCCCATCGTGCCGCTCCACCGCATGGAGGAGGCGCCGACCCGGGACACCACCATCGTCGACATCACCTGCGACTCGGACGGCAAGATCGACCGCTTCATCGAGAACGACGGCGTCGACGAGACGCTCTCGCTCCACGCGCTCCGCCCGGGCGAGCCGTACTACCTCGGCATGTTCATGACCGGCGCCTACCAGGACATCATGGGCGACATGCACAACCTGTTCGGCCGGGTGAACGAGATCCACGTGTTCGTGGACGACGAGGATCCCGAGGACTTCTACATCGAGGAGGTCATCCCGGGCGACCCGATCGAGAAGGTCCTCTCGCGCGTGCAGTACGAGCCGGCGGAGCTGTTCCGGCGCGTGAAGGGGGCCCTCGACCAGAAGGTGAAGGACGGCGCCATCCGGCCGAAGGAAGGCGTGTCGCTCGCGGACTTCTACGAGGCCGTGATGAAGGGTTACACCTACCTCGCGGGTCAGTGAGCAGCGCGCAGCCCGTGACTCGGCTTTGCGCCCCGGCCCACCGGCGTTAGAACTCGGCGCGTGGACGTACCCGAGCGCAAGGCGAACGAGAACTTCGAGGCCTACGTCGAGCGGCTCATCCGCGAGGCCCAGGAGGACGGGGAGTTCGATCGGCTTCCCCGCGGGAAGCCCCTTCCGCTCACGGGCGGCCCGCCGCCCGAGGGCTGGTGGGCGAAGGAAAAGCTCCGGCGCGAGAACCTCTCGGACCTGCCGGCCTCGATCGCCATCCGCCACGAGGCGGAGCGGACCCTCGCCGAGGCGATGCGGGAGACGGACGAGCGCCTCGTGCGCGAGAAGCTCGACGCGCTGAACCGGAAGATCCGCAAGCTCAACGCCACCCACGTGGCGGGCCCGCCCACGACGCTCGCGCCGCTCGACGTCGAGGCGATCGTCGCGCGCTGGCGCGAGCGGCGGCGCGGGAGCGCGCCGCCCGAACCCTCCCGAGGTGAACGACCATGAAGACGACCCTCGCCGTCTCGGCGGCGCTCGCCCTCGCCGCACTGCCCGCCGCCGTCGCGGCGAAGGGGGGCGCCACGCCCGCGCCGGAGGAGGTGAAGGCGGCGCAGGCCATCACGGCCGCGCTCCTGCGCGCCCACGTGAAGCTCGTCTCGTCCGACCTCACGGAAGGGCGCGGGCCCGGAACGCGCGGCGACGCCATCGCGCGCGCCTACATCGCATCCCAGCTCGAGGCGCTGGGGCTCGAGCCCGCCGCGCCGGAGGGCGGCTTCTTCCAGAAGGTGCCGCTCGTGGGCGTCGCGACGAAGGTGGTCGAGCCGCTTCGCTTCGAGGGCCCGAAGGGCACGGCCGAGCTCCGGCCCGAGGAGTCCGTCGTGGTGGCGGGGGTGCCGCGCGACGTGAAGATCGCGGGCGCCGAGGTGGTGTTCGTCGGCTACGGCATCGTCGCGCCGGAGTACAGATGGGACGACTACGCGGGCGCCGACGTGCGCGGCAAGGTGGTCCTCGTCATGAACGACGACCCCTCGGAGGACCCCGCGCTCTTCGCCGGCAAGACCCGCCTCTACTACGGCCGCTGGACCTACAAGTACGAGGAGGCGGCGCGCCATGGCGCCGCGGGCGCGATCATCATCCACACGACGCCCTCGGCCGCCTACCCGTGGCAGGTCGTGCAGACTTCGTGGGCCGGGACGCTCTACACGCTCCCG
This sequence comes from Anaeromyxobacter sp., assembly GCA_036523995.1. Classification (GTDB taxonomy): domain Bacteria; phylum Myxococcota; class Myxococcia; order Myxococcales; family Anaeromyxobacteraceae; genus Anaeromyxobacter. Next base: position 29,953 of record DATDDC010000169.1, on the reverse strand, counting down.
GACGATCCGAACCCGCTCGTGGAGGCGCGCATGTGGACGACGGAGGACGCGTCGCGCCGCATCGCGGCCCTGGGCGGCCACGACCTCGACGCGCTCCGCGAGGCGGCGACGAAGCGCGGGTTCAAGGCGGTGCCGCTCGGCGTCCGCTGCTCGGTGGGCCTCGGCGCGGCCGTGACGCGGATCGAGTCGGCGAACGTGCTGGCGAAGCTGCCGGGGAGCGATCCGGCGCGGCGGGGCGAGGTGGTGCTCGTCACCGCCCACCACGATCACCTGGGCGTGAAGCCCGGCGCCGCGAAGGGGGACGACGCCATCTACAACGGGGCCGTGGACAACGCCACGGGGATCGCCGGCATGCTTGCGGCGGCGCGGGCGGCCGCGGCGCTGCCGCGCGCCCCGGCGCGCACCATCGTCTTCGTGGCGTTCGCGGCCGAGGAGCAAGGGCTCCTCGGGTCCGAGTGGCTCGCGCAGCACCCCCCGGTGCCGGTGGGCAAGATCGCGGTCACCGTGAACATGGACTCGATGAACGTGTTCGGGCGCACGCGCGACGTCACGCTCGTGGGGCTCGGCAAGTCGTCCGTCGACGACCTCCTCGCCCCGCTCGCGCGCTGGCAGGGGAGGGTGGTGAAGGGCGATCCCACGCCCGAGAAGGGGATCTTCTACCGCTCCGATCACTTCTCGCTCGCGAAGGTGGGCGTGCCCGCCGCCGACATAGGCAAGGGCACCGACTTCGTGGGCAGGCCGCCCGGCTGGGGCAAGCAGATGGAGGAGGCCTGGACGGCGCGGCACTACCACCAGCCCTCCGACGAGTACCGGGACGACTGGGACCTCTCCGGCATGATCGACGACGTCCGGCTCGTCTTCTTCCTCGCGGTCAAGGCGGCGGACGCGCGAGAGATGCCCCGCTGGCGGAGGGGGGACGAGTTCGAGGCCGCGCGCCTGCGCGCGCTCGGCCACGCCGCCGGAGCGCACTGAGCGCGTCGATCCGCCCGGCACCCTAGAGGGCCGCGCGCGGGCCGCGGGCGCGGCGCATGTTACGGACCGTCAACGCGGCGCGCCGCGCCGCCCACCGGGAAGGGAGCTGCGCATGTCGGGCGTCTACAAGAAGATCGACGTCGTGGGCACTTCGCCCACGTCCTTCGCGGACGCGACCAAGGTCGCCGTCCAGGAGGCGGCGAAGACGGTGCACCACATGAACTGGTTCGAGGTGGCGGAGATGCGCGGCGCCATCAAGGACGGCAAGGTGTCCGAGTTCCAGGTCACGGTGCGCATCGGCTTCAAGGTCGAGGGGCACTGAGCCATTCGGTCGAATCGCCGTGAGGGCACGGTCGGTCGTCGGTGACCCCGTGGTGCGTGGTTCGTTGGCCGTGGTTCGTGTGTCGTGCCAGCGTGACACGTGTCGCGCGACCGCGCGCGCAGGCGTGCTTTCGGGTGTAGTCTCGCCTCCCCATGCTCCCGGAGCGCACGGAGATCCTCGTCGTCGGCGGCGGCATCATCGGGCTCACCCTCGCGCGCGAGCTCCTCCTCGCCGGCAAGCCGGACGTCGTCGTCCTCGAGAAGGAGCCGGACCTCGGCCGGCACGCCTCGGGCCGGAACTCCGGAGTCCTGCACGCGGGCATCTACTACGCGCCCGACTCCTCGAAGGCGCGCACGTGCCTCGCGGGGAACAAGCTCATGCGGGCCTACTGCCGCGAGAAGGGGCTCCCCCTCGTCGAGGCGGGCAAGGTCGTCGTGGCCCGGAGCGAGGACGAGATCCCCACGCTCGAGGAGCTGCACCGGCGCGCCACCGCCAACGGCGCCCGGGTGCGCTTCGTGGACGAGAAGGAGCTCGCGGCCATCGAGCCCATGGCCCGCACCGTGGGGAAGGCGCTCCACTCGCTCGACACGGCGGTGGTCGATCCCAAGGCGGTCCTGAAGAGCCTGCGCGCCGATCTCGAGGCCGGCGGCGTGCGCATCGTCACCGGCGCGAGGTTCCTCGGGCTCGAGCGGCCGGACGTGGCGGCGACGACGTCGGGGCGGATCCGCTTCGGCCGCGCCGTGAACGCGGCGGGCGCCTGGTGCGACACGGTGGCGCGCGCCTTCGGCGTGGGCGAGCACTACCGGCTCATCCCGTTCAAGGGGATCTACCGGAAGCTCAGGCAAGGCGCGTCGTACCCGGTGAACGGGAGCATCTACCCGGTACCGGACATCCGGAACCCCTTCCTCGGCGTCCACTTCACGCGCAGCGTACACGGCGACGTCTACCTGGGACCGACCGCCATCCCCGCGCTGGGCCGCGAGAACTACGGGCTCGTGCGAGGGGCCGACGGGGAGGCCTTCGCCATCCTGGCCTCGGACGCGGCGCTCTTCGTCCGGAACGCGAAGTTCCGCACCGTGGCCCTGGCCGAGCCGCGCAAGTATCTGCCCGCCTTCTTCCACCGGGACGCGGCGAAGCTCGTCCGGACCTACGACCGCTCGCTCTTCGTCGCGGCCGAGAAGGTCGGCATCCGGCCCCAGCTCGTCGACTGGCGGACGAAGGAGCTCGTCATGGACTTCCTCGTCCTCGCCAAGGACGGCTCGGTCCACGTCATGAACCCCGTCTCGCCGGCGTTCACGAGCTCGATGGAGCTGGCCCGGACCGTGGTCCGGGAGCATTTCCGCTAGCCGCTACCGGCTCCCGCCGTTCAGGCACAGCGCGGCGTTGAGCGCCGCCACGGCCTTCTTGTAATCGGCCCGGTCGATCACGAACTGCATGTTGATCTGCCGGTACGACTGCGAGACGCAGATCACGTTGATCTTGTTCTCGGCGAGCACGTTCGCGGCCCGCGCCAGCACGCCGGGGATGGCGATGTTCGTGCCGATGACGCACACCACCGCCGCCGGCATGGTGGTGACCAGCTGGTAGCGCGACTTCAGCTCCTCGATGAGCGACGCCTTCGCGGCCTTGTCCGGGATGACGTGCGTGATGGAGTTCGCGTTGGTGGCCTTGAGGATGTACGACACCCCGTGCTTCTTCAGGGTCTCGAGGATGCCGAAGTCGAACCCGACCGCGCCGACCATGGAGGGGTCGTGGATGTCGACGATGGTCACCTTCTGCGTCCCGGCGATCACCTCGACGCGCGCGCTCTTCCCCACGTAGCTCTTGGTGATGAGGGTGCCCGGGTGCTCGGGCTCGAAGGTGTTCTTGAGGCGGATGGGGATGCCCGCCATCTCGAGCGGCTTCGCCGCCTTGGGGTGGATGGCCTCCATGCCCACGTCGGCGAGCTGATCGGCCACGTCGTAGTTCGTCTGGCCCACCGTGACGGTGTTCCCCGCGCCCACGAGCGCCGGGTCGGCCGAGGAGAGGTGGAACTCCTTGTGGATGATGGCCTCGTCCGCCTCGAGCTCGACGGCCACCTTCGAGAAGGTGACCTCGGAGTAGCCGCGGTCGAACTCCCGCATGATGCCTTCGACGCCCTTCGTGTACCCGGTCACGATGACGATCTGCTTCGAGGGATCGACGTCCTGGAACATGCGGTGGATGCGCTCGTCGATGGTCCAGGACTCGTCGTCGTCGAAGCCGGAGAGGTCCATGAACCAGGGCGCGTGGCCCTTCGCCCGCAGGATCTCGGCGGAGTTGAAGGCGCTGTGGGCCTCGCCCACGGCGGCGAGCATCTCGCGCGCGGCGAGGAGGACGTTGTCGCGGGCCAGATACCCGCTCGCCAGCACGTGGCGCATCGAGTCGAGGTACGCCTTGAGGTCGCGCATCCGCTTCTCGATGAAGCCGTCGGCCTTGGCCAGGTCGAGCCCGAGCGGCTGCAGCTCCTGGTTGATGGCCTGGAGCTTCGAGGTGAGCGCGTCCATGGCGCCCGCGTAGCTCTCGCCCTGGGCGAACTTCGCGTAGATGCCCGGCGCTCCCGTCTTCTTGTGCTCGAGGAGCTCGTTCGTCACCCCCGCGTAGGCGGAGACGACGTAGACGCGCCCGTACACGGCCTTCGGGTCGCGCAGCATGATGTTCTTCAGCACCTCGCCGAACTGGGACATCGAGGTGCCGCCGATCTTCTCTACGGTGAGCATGTGCAGGGGTTCCTGGCGCCGGTGGGAGGTTCGAGGGCGGAGCATGATAGACCAACTGGCCGCACCGCCGCAGCGGCGTCGCGGCGGACGGCCGCGAGGAGCGGAGGCCCGCTCGCCGGCTCGCTGCGGCGGCCTCTCCTCGCGCGACGTCCTCGCCTCGCAGCCCTCCGCAAGCCTCCCGCGCTCCGCCAGAATCCGCGGTGCGCCTTTTCCCCCATCTGCATGTTTGACTCGACGGGTCGACGAATTGTCGCGCCGAAACTCGTCGTATTTTCGCAGACATGCGGCGAAACGCCATCTGCGGCATATCACGCAACGTAGCGATAGCAGGGGCTTTTTCCCAATTCAGGGTTGTGTTCGAGCGGGTTTCCGTGGTTCCCTGCCTCGATGGGGCCCGCGGCCATATTGCGCACGATCAAGAATTTCGTGGGCAATGTATTTGCGCACGAGACGCTCGGGGAGCTGCCCAATTCCGCTGCCCCGGCCCAGCCGCGGCGGCAGATCGCCGCGATGCTCTTCCGCCGCGAGCCGCTCGCGGTCGATGAGGTGGCGCCTCCTGCATCGCCTCACACGGGCGGGGTCGGGAAGATCTTCGGACGGGAGGCGCTGTCCGAGGATCCGCCGCTGCCGCCGGCGCCGGACCGGCCCGGGCTCCTCCGGGCGCTGTTCGCGCCGGAGCCGCTGCCCGAACTCCCCCCCGAGCCGGAGCGCCCCGGACGCGCCGCCTGGCTGCGCTGGCTCTTCCGCTTCGAGAGGCTCGATCCGCCGTAGGAGGTGTGCATGGAGCACGGCCGTCACGTCTTCCGAGTCCTGTTCGTGCTGCTGCTCGCGATCGTCGTGATCGTCGTCGGGCGCACGCTGCTCATCCCCAAGTCCTACGGCGTCTACGGCCCCTACCGCTTCGACAACGTCGCTGAGCAGGCGAACGTGCGGCCCCCGCTTCACCGCGGCGCGGCCTCCTGCGCCGACTGCCACGCCGAGCGCGCCAAGGCGCACGCGGCGGGGGCGCACAAGGTCGTCTCCTGCGAGGTGTGCCACGGTCCCTGGGGCAAGCACGTGCAGGACAAGAAGGTGATCGCGAAGGCGAGCGTCGATTCGTCGTTCACGCTCTGCGCGCGCTGCCACCGGAAGATCCTGGGGAGGCCGGAGAAGTTCCCGCAGGTGGTCCTCTCCCAGCACGTCCAGTCTCCGCTCGAGGGGAAGGTCTGCCTCGAGTGCCACGATCCCCACTCCCCGAAGCTGTAGCGAGGTCGGCATGGACGAGAACGGTTGCACCCGGCGCGAGTTCGTCTCCAACGCCGTCAAGCTCGGCGGCGGCGTCGTCGTCTTCCTGTCGGGCACCTCCATCGCGGCCGAGAGCCCGGGCGAGGGGTACGACTGGGAAGCGCACCGCTACGCCTACCTCATCGACACGACCAAGTGCATCGGCTGCGGCTCCTGCGTGAGGGCGTGCGCGGCCGAGAACTCGGTGCCCGACGGCTACTTCCGGACCTGGGTGGAGCGCTACGTCGCCAACGCCGAGGCATCGCACGTGGACTCGCCGAACGGCGGCAAGGACGGCTTCCCGCCCGTGGAGCCCGGCTTCACGCCGACGAAGTCCTTCTTCGTGCCGAAGATGTGCAACCACTGCAAGGAGACCCCCTGCATCCAGGTCTGCCCGGTGGGCGCGTCGTACCGGACGAAGGACGGCGTCGTGCTGGTGGACGGGAAGCGGTGCATCGGCTGCGGGTACTGCGTGCAGGCGTGCCCCTACGCCAGCCGCTTCCTCTCGCCCATCACGCACACCGCCGAGAAGTGCACCTGGTGCTACCACCGCATCACGAAGGGGATGAAGCCGGCCTGCGTCGAGGTCTGCCCGACCAAGACCCGCGCCTTCGGCGACATGACCCGCGAGGACGATCCGGTGCGCCACGCCATCGAGCACGAGCGCGTGGCGGTGCTCCAGCCGCAGCTCCTCACGGAGCCGCACTGCTTCTACCTCGGCCTCGACAAGGAGGTGCGGTGATGCCCGAGATCACGGGGTACTCCTTCCCCAACGACATCCACGTCCACTGGTCGCTCATGATCGTGATGTACCCGTACATCACGGGGTTCGTGGCCGGGTCCTTCATCGTCACGTCGCTCTACCACCTGTTCGGCAACAAGGCCTTCGCCCCCGTGGCACGGCTGGCCCTCGGGACCTCCTTCTGCTTCATGCTCGTTGCGTCGTTGCCGCTCCTGGATCACCTTGGTCACCCGGAGCGCGGCATCTCCGTCATGATCACGCCGAACTTCACCTCGGCGATGGCGGGCTTCGGCATCCTCTACGGGTTCTACCTGCTCATCGTGGCGCTCGAGGTCTGGTTCGTCTACCGCCAGGAGATCATCGAGCGGGCGCGCCGGAGCCGCGGCCTGAAGCGCAAGCTTTACGCGGCGCTCGCGCTCTGGACCTACGACACCTCGCCCCAGGCGATCGACATCGATCACCGTGCGGTGAAGATCCTCACGGGCATCGGCCTCCCCTCCGCCTGCATGCTGCACGGCTACGTAGGGTTCATCTTCGGCGGCATCAAGGCGAACCCCTGGTGGTCGACGCCGCTCATGCCGGTCATCTTCCTCCTCTCGGCTGCGGTGTCGGGCATCGCGCTTCTCATCCTGCTCTACCAGATCACCTCGAAGCTCCAGCGCCGGCCCATCGTGAGCGAGACGGTGCAGGGCATGGCGCGGTGGCTCTGGTTCTTCCTCATCATCACGGTGACCCTCGAGCTCCTCGAGATCATCATGCTCGCCTACGAGCGCTCCGAGCCCTGGGCCATCATCTCGCCGCTCCTCACCACCCGGCTCCAGTTCTCGTTCATCTCCGTGCAGATGATCATCGGGAGCCTCATCCCGCTCATCCTGCTCATGGTGGTGGTGATGATGAACCGCTACCTCCACGACCGGCTCCGCACCACGCTCACCTTCGTGGCCTCGCTCCTGCTCCTCGTGCAGGTCTTCTCGATGCGCTGGAACGTCGTCATCGGCGGCCAGCTCCTCTCGAAGTCGCTGCGCGGGCTCCGCTCGGGATACGAGCCGAACTTCATCTTCAACGAGGCGGGCGGGTTCGACCGCGAGGGCATCCTCGTGGCGATCGCGCTCTTCGTGGCGCCGTTCGTGCTCCTGTATCTCTTCGACCGGGTCCTCCCCATCGAGCCGGTCGCCGAGGCGCACGAGGAGCCAGGCGCGGACGCGGAGGTATCCCCGGGGGCCGCGGCCTAGGAGACGGTGGCAAGATGGCGGACCGGGTGGCGGAGCTGGAGGCGAAGGTCGCCGAGCTGACGACCGCGCTTCGGGACCTCGAGACGCGGCTCGCGGCCGTGGAGCGAGGCCGGGGGCGCGCGCCGCTGCCGAAGCGTCCGGCGGTGGGAGCGCTGGCCGCGAGCGCAGAGCCGGCGGCCGCGTCGGTGCCGTCCGTGGCGTCGACGGTGACGTTCATCGGCCGCACGCTGCTCGTCCTCGCGGGAGGCTTCGTCCTCCGGGCGCTCACCGACTCCGGGAGGATCCCGGCTCCGCTCGGCGTGGCCTTCGGCCTCGCCTACGCGGGGACGTGGATCGTGCTCGCGGACCTGGCCGGCCGGGACGGCGCGAAGTGGAGCGCCGCGTTCCACGGCGCCTCGGCGGCGATGCTCGGGTTCCCCCTCGTGTTCGAGGCCACGTACACCTTCCGGTTCCTGTCGCCCTCCCTCGCCGCCGTCCTGCTCGCGGGCCTCACCGGGGTGGCGCTCGCCGTCGCGGCGCGCCGCCGCCTCGAGGGGCTCGCCTGGCTCGTCTCCCTCGCCGGGACGGCCACGGCCATGGCGCTGGCCCTCGTGCCGCTCGAGGGTCGCGCGCTCCTCCCCACCCTGTACGTGGTCCTCCTCGGCGTGGCCACGCTCTGGCTCGGCTACGTGCTCGACTGGTACGCCCTGCGCTGGCCCATCGCGCTCGCCGCCGACCTCCTCGTCACGATCATGGTGCTGCGCGCCGTGTCGTCCACGACGGCGGAGGGTCCCGGCGTCGCGGCCATCGGCCAGGCGGCGCTCCTGCTCCTCTACCTCGGGAGCATCGCGGCGCGGACCATCTATCTGCAGCGGAAGGTGATCGCCTTCGAGGTGGTGCAGGCGGCGCTCGCCGTCGCCGTCGGCCTGGGCGGGGCCGGGTTCGTCGCCTCGCGCGCGGGTGGCGGCGCGACCGCGTTCGGCGTGGTGAGCATCCTCGCCGGCGTCGGCGCGTACTGGGTGGCCTTCGACCTCGTGGAGCGGCGCCAGAAGGCTCCGGCGAACTTCACGTACTACATGACGGTGGCGCTCGTGCTCCTCCTGGCCGGGAGCGGGCTCGTCCTGCCCGAGGCCGCCCTCGGGATCGCCTGGGCCGTGCTCGCGGTCGCGTTCGCGGCGTCGGCCCGGGAGCGCGGCCGGAAGACGCTGGCGGTGCACGCCGCCGCCTACGCCGTCGCGGCGGCGTTCGTGTCCGGCTCGCTCGACCACGCGTTCGAGTCCGCCTTCGCCTCGCCGGGGCAGCCGTGGACGCCCGCCACCGTGCGCGAGGTCGTCGCCGTCGTCGCGGTGGGCATCACCGCCTGGCTCTGCGCTCGCGGGCCGGTGCGGAGCCGCTGGCTCGAGCGCGTCCCCCAGATCGCCCTGCTGTCGGTGTTCGCCTGCGGGGTGGCGGGGCTCCTCGTCGGCTGGATCGTCCCCATCCTCGCCGGGACGCCGCCCATCGCCGTCGCCGGGACCGTCGCGACCATCCGCACGGCCGTGTGGGTGGGCGGCGCGCTCTGGCTCACCTGGCTGGGCCGCGACGATGCCTGGATCGAGGCGAGCTGGCTCGCCTATCCGGCGCTCGGCCTCATCGGCCTCAAGATCCTGCTCGAGGACCTCCAGCGCAGCCGCCCGGCGACGCTCTTCCTCGCGTTCGCGCTCTACGGCGCGGCGCTCATCCTGGTCGCGCGCGGGCGCAGGCGAGAGGGGCCGACGACCGCGGTGTGACGCCGCGCTCCGCTCACCCGGGCACCTCACCGAGGGCGAAACGTGCACCGGCACGGTCACGTCGATCTCGCCGAGGAGCGTCGCCGAGGGGACGAGGCTCGGGCGCAGGTAGGCGGAGGAACCTGTGACGGATCTCACGGCGGGAGCGGCTTCACGAATTCCAGGCCCGCCGTGACGAGCACCATCGGCTCCATGCGAACGTCGGGCGAGGCGAAGGGGCCCGCGGGCGACACGGTCGTCGTCTTCCACTGACCGTAATACGTCACGCCGACGCGGATGGGGCTCCACAGGAATCCCGCCCCCGCCGCGGCGCCCGGGAACCAGATCCGGACCCCGCCCGCGTTGTAGCGCCCGATGGTCGGGCCCGCCCGTATCCACCCGGAGAAGGAGTAGCGCCGGAGGAGCTGCCGCGTCAGCTCGACGTGCGGGTAGATCCAGAGGATCTGGTCGACGCGCCCCGCGTTCGCCGGATGGCGCGGCCGGAACCAGTCGGTGCCGTCGGCCTCGAGCCAGGCCATGAGCCGGTCCGGCGCCTCCGGTCCGCGCGCCGCGCCGAACCCCAGCTTGGCGACGAAGACCCCGGGGCTGCCGCCGAGCTCGGCGGCGAAGCCGACGAGCTTCACGGGTCGCGGCTCGGGCTGCTCGTGGGAGGGCGGCGAGGCCGGCTCCGCGCCGGCCGCGCTCGCGCGGGCGGAGCCGCCGCTCGAGAGCAGGAGCGCGAGGACCGAAGCCAACGGGCGCGTCACGTCGGCGCAGTCTACCAGCTGGGAGGTCGGGAAACGGCCCACGTCAGCGAGGAGGTGGGGCCAGGTGGGAGACTCGACGCGATCGGGTCGCAGTCCAACCGGGCGAGGCCCGGCCGAGTCCGGCCGCCCATGCAGCCAGCGTTGTGCGTGGCGAGACGGGCTGAAACGAGGGCCGCGGTGGCAGCGAGCATGAACCGACGGTCGCGGACCCGATGCTGGGAGAATCACTATGAGCGTAACACGGGCGGAGATGGAGCTGCAGGCGCTCTGGTACCTCGACTCGCTGGAGAGGATCTTCGGTGAGCGGTTCCGGGGCGAGCTCGCCCCCAAGGTCTGGATAAACGTCGCCATGGTCCTGGCGAACATGGTGGACGGCGGACCGCAATGCGAGGTTCCCGCGGATCTCGTCTACGGCCTCGCCGAGCGGGGGCTCGTGGAGAGGGTGGCGGACAGGCTGTACCGGAACACCGGGGCCGGCAAGGAGACCCTGAGCCGCGCTCATCTGGGCGGCGCTTCCGCGGAGGAGCTGGGGCACTCTTCGAGCCACCCCTGAGCCCCGACGGAAGACGCGAAACGGCAGAGCACGGGAATCGAACCCGCCAACAGCGCCTCTCAGCACCATCCACCGGTTTTGAAGACCGGGCCCGGCACCAGCCTAGGACGCCCTGCCGCGCTCCGGTTTACGTGCGCGCGGGTGGAGCGTCAAGCGCGGCTCGCGGCGAGATCGCCCGCGGCGCGCGCGGCCTACTCGAACACGGAGGCGAGCGAGGGCTGGCGCTCCCGCGGTCGCATGCGCCGCCACGTCCGGACGAGGTGCACGATGACGAGCACCTGGATGACCAGCGCGAAGGGGCCGACCCGCAGTCCCGAGGCGACCGACACGAGCAGCTCCGCGACGAGCAGCGCCGCGCCGAGCAGCACCGGAAGGCGCAGGCCGAACGCCGCGAGGATCCCGAGGACGGCGAGGAGGGCGCCTTCCGCGGCCACGGGGTTCAGGACGGCGCCGCCGCCCCCGACCCTCTGGAACGTGAACCACAGCCCGACGAACAGGACGCGGAGAAGCCCGAAGAGGAGGAGCACGCTCGCGGCCCTGCGCCCGAGGACGCGCGGGTCGCCGTCGCTTCCCGGGACGGGCACGCCGTCGCGCTCGACGTGCAGCTCGTCGCGCAGCCCGATCGACCACCAGCGCCGCTTCAGCCGCTGCACGAGGAGGGACGATCCATCCGCGAGCGTGAGCGAGGCGCCGCCCGCGAGCAGCGCGGGATCGAGCTTCCACGCCTTGCCCTCGAAGGCGACCTCGAAGTCCTTGAAGCCCCGGCGCCACCGTACGAAGAGCCGCTTCGGGCCGCCGCGCTCGAGCGCGTACTTCCGTTTCGCCATGGTGTCGAGCCTCCCGCGGCGAGTATGGCACGGAGACCCGCGCGGGCGGATGTGCGGAACGCTACCGGGAGGCCCTCGAGGCCTTCGAGGGACGGTCCCCGGCGACCGGGGCGGCGTGCTCGTCGCCCCACGGCGAGATGCGCACCGGCGCGGCGCGCTCGTGCGGCATGGCCGCGCGCGGCGAGCGGAAGTACTGCATCGGCGAGTAGAAGACGAAGTTCGAGGCGCGGCTCGTGTAGATGCAGGCGTAGACCTCGATCTGCTCGCCGAAGCGCGAGTTCTCGTGCCCTTCCTTGAAGGTGAGGCCCCAGTAGGCGTTGAGGCCCCTCTCCAGCTCGGCCTCGAGCGCGTCCACGCGCGCGTTCGCGTCGCGGAGGGCCTTGCGGAGCTGGTCCAGCTCCTGCTTCAGGCGCCGGCGCTCGGCCTCGAGGCGCTCGCGCTCCGGCCCCGGGGCGGGATCGCGATCGAGCCGGCGGTCGAGGACGTTCAGGGCGGAGCGGTGCACCGCGATCTCGTCCTCCACCCGGACGCGAATCTCCTCGAGGCGCGCGAGCTCGGCGAGGACGTCCTGGCGCCGGTCGAGCCAGGCGAGCTCGCGCTCCAGCTCCACCACCACCATGCACGTGCGCCACAGCGAGCTCTTCTTCGACCGCAGGATGTCGCCGTAGATGTGATCGCCGACGTACAGGATGCGGTCTCCCGAGATCCCCAGGAGCTTCTCGAGGACGGCGAGGTCGCCGCCTTCGTACGTCTTGCCGCGCTCGAGGCTCGTCGCCTCGCCGAGCTTCTCGCCGCCGGGGCCGAGGAGGAGGAGCGGCCGGCGTTCCGAGAAGAAGAGCGGCTTCGCCGCTCCCGTGACGACGACGTCGAAGTAGTTCCGCCAGGTGGGGTACTCGGGGAGCATGCCGTCGAGCAGGAACGACATGACGGCGTCGGTGTAGTCGAAGAGCGAGTTCGTGAGGAGGAAGAGCTTCTTTCCGCCGGAGCGGAGCTTGTGCAGCGCCGGCCCCAGCTCGGCGTCCTTGAGCAGGTAGCGGGCGAGGTCCTTGCCCACCTCCGCCTTGAGCGAGCCGTCGCGGTGCACCGTGTCGATGGATTCCCGGATGTCGTCGAAGAGCTTGCCGTAGTCGACCGCGTCCCCCTGCCCCTCGAGCAGCTCGATGGCCTCTGCGAAGAGGCAGCCCTCGGGGAGGGCGAAGAGCGTGTCGATCCAGGCGAAGCGCGGCGAGGAGAGGTGGACCTTCTCGTCGCGATAGAGCCGCCGCAGGTCCTCCTCGGGCAGGGGCTTGCGGCCGTGGTAGCAGTGCCCCACGTGGTTGTGGCGGTCCATCTTGAAGATGTTTCCGTGGCGCTTGTCGACGACGAGGCCGCGGATCACGAACTCGGGATCGTAGCGGAGAGTGGCGAGCGCGGCGGGGTAGCCGTGCGCCGCGATCATCCGCGCGATGGTCATGTGGAAGGCGAGCGTCTCGAGCCGCTGGAGGTGGTACATCGCCAGCGTGTAGTCCATGTCGAAGCCGACGGCCTCGATCTTCTCCATGCGGAGGTTGCGGTTGACGAAGATCTGCCGTGCCCGCGGAACCTCGCGGTGGGGCGCGTGCGGCGCGTCGAGGAGCGAGCGGACGATGGGCGCGTCGTAGGCGGGGGAGAGCGTCTGGGCCTCGGACGGGGCGGCGGCTTCGGCCGAGGGGCCTCTCATGCTGTCCATGCAGGCCCGTGATAACTCATGCCGACCCGGGGCTCAACGCGCCGCGAGGAGCGTGGCGCCCGCGGCCGAGGGCGGATAGGGCAACCGAGAGCGCGCCGCGGCCGGCCTCTCGCGCACCGCGCCGCCGTGAAAAGTTGACCCTCCGACGACCCGTGGCACGCTCGCCGCCGTGACCTCGAAGCGCCGCACGACGCAGCCCCGCCTCACCGCGCGACTCGCCGCGCTCGAGGAGCGGGTGGCACGGCTGGAGAGCGGCCGGGCGCCGCCGGGCGACGGGCGGGCCGCGGCGGTGAAGCCTCCTCGGCCGGTGAAGCGCTGCCCGGGATGCGGCCTGCCCTTGCGTCGGCGCGAGGGCAGGTGCGCGGCGTGCGGCCGCCCGCTCGATTCCTTGTGAAACGCGCTTACTCGTCGACGACGATGCGGGAGGGCGGCACGCCCAGGGCACGGGCGATCGCCACCACGGTCGTGTAGGGCGGATTGCGCCCGCCGCGCTCGATCAGGCTGACGTAGGCGACCGACAGATCGAGCGACTCGGCGAGCGCCTCCTGGGTGAGACCACGATTTCTGCGCTGCTCGCGCACTCTTTCTCCGAGGCGCCGCAGCTCGTCACGACGAGGATCGCGCTGGAGCTTCGTCTTGGAGGCCATCTCGGTTTGGGTTCCTCGGTGCGTGGTGGGTCGACGATGCCTCGGCGCCGCAGTCCTTTAACGATGTATTGCCGAGACGATCCACCGACCCACAGTTGATGATGCGATGCGTGAACCAGTGGGAAACGAGCGAGTATTCGGGGCCCAGACGACCCGCGGCGGCGCGAAGGCCGCTCGGCCGCCTCGGGTGGACGGGCGACCGATCGGGGGCTATCTTCGCGCGGCACATGGCGATGGGGCGTCCTCTTACCGGTGTCCTCGACCTCGATCATGTGAGGGCTCACACGCTGGCGAATGGCCTTCGCGTTCGGCTGCTTCCCGATTCGAGCGCACCCACGGTCAGCTACTACACGTTCTTCCAGGTCGGATCCCGCAACGAGAAGCTCGGAGTCACGGGTATCAGCCACCTCTTTGAACACATGATGTTCAACGGGGCGGACAAGTACGGCCCGAAAGAGTTCGACCGGGTGCTCGAGTCGCGCGGCGGCCACTCCAACGCCTACACCTCGAACGACTTCACCGCGTATTACGAGGACTTCGCCTCGGACGCGCTCGAGACGGTGATCGACCTCGAGGCCGACCGCATGCGCTCCCTGCGGCTCACGACCGACTCGCTCGAGCAGGAGCGCGAGGTCGTGAAGGAGGAGCGGCGCCTCCGGACCGAGAACTCGATCTTCGGCCTCATGGAGGAGCAGCTCGAGGCCCTCGTGTTCCTCGCGCACCCGTACCGCTGGCCGGTGATCGGCTGGATGGACGACATCGAGCGGATCAGCCGGGAGGACTGCGAGGCGTTCTTTCGCACCTACTACGCCCCCAGCAACGCCGCGGTCTACGCCGTGGGCGATCTCGACCCCGATCGCACGCTCGAGCTCGTGGAGCGCCATTACGGCGGCGCGCCCGCGGGGCCGCGCCCCGCCCCGGTGCCGGTCGGCGAGCCACCCCAGCGGGGCGAGCGGCGCGCGACGGTCCGCTATCCGGCGCAGGCCCCGGCGCTCCTCGCGGGGTGGCGGGGCCCCGCGGCGCGCAGCGCCGACGCCGCGGCCCTCGACGTGCTCCAGGTCTGCCTCGCCGCGGGCGAGTCGTCGCGGCTCCGGAGGCGGCTCGTCCACGAGGAGGAGGTGGCGGTCTCCGTCTCCATCTCCTGGGGCTGGCGCATCGATCCGGGGGTGTTCCTCGCGTTCGCGGAGCTCGCGCCCGGGGTCCGCACCGAGCGGGCCGAGGCGCTCCTCTGGGAGGAGATCGCGCTCGCCGCCGCGAGGGGCGTCTCCGCCGCCGAGGTGCGGCGCGCCCAGGCCCTCCTGCGCAGCTCCGTCCTCCACGAGCTGGCCACCCACCACGGCATCGCGCACGCCCTGGGGCAGGCCGAGGCCCTCCTCGGCGACTGGCGCGAGGCGGGCCGCGCCCTCGAGCACTACGCCGCCGTCGGCCCCAGGGACGTCCGGCGCGTCGCGGCCGAGTACCTCGATCCGTCGAAGCGCTGCGTGGTCGTCCTCGAGCCGGAGGCGCGCGGGTGACCCCGGGGGATCGGATCCCCCTCCCGCCCATCCATCGGGAGGCCCTGCCGAACGGGCTTCGCGTCATCGTGGCGGAGCGGCAGGGCGTTCCGCTCGCGGCGGTGCGCCTCGTGCTGCGCGGAGGGGCGTCGCTCGATCCGCGGGGGCGTTCCGGGCTGGCCCACCTCACCGCGCTCACCGCTCGGCGCGGCACCCGCCGCCGGACGGGCGCGGAGATCGACCTCGCCGTCGAGTCGCTCGGCGCCGATCTCGGCGCCGGCGTGGACGAGGACGCCACCTACTTCGGGCTCTCCGCCCCGGTGGAGGTGCTGCCGCGCTGCCTCGACATCCTCGCGGACGTGGCCATCTCGCCGGCCTTCCCTCCCTCCGAGGTGCAGCGGCTCCGCCGCCGCGAGATCGCCTCGCTCGCCCACGATCTCGACGAGCCGGGGCTCGTCGCGGATCGCGCCATGCTGCACGCGGCCTACGGCGACCATCCCTACGGGCACCCGCCGGAGGGGAGGGCGCGGGAGCTCGGCGCCATGCACCGGGCCGACGTCGTCGCCCTTCACCGCGCGGCGTACCGGCCGCCCTACGCCCTCCTCGTCGTCGTCGGCAAGGTCGAGGCCTCCGAGGTGCTCTCGCTCGTGCGCCGCCGGTTCGGGGCCTGGCGAGGCGCGGACGGCGAGCCGGCCGTGCCGGGCCCGCCGGAGCCTCCGCGCACGTCCGTCGTCGTGGTGGACAAGCCCGACGTCACGCAGACGCAGGTGCGCATCGCGTCGGCCGGCTTCCCCCGGCGGAGCCCGGACTACTTCCCCGGCATCGTGGCGAGCGCGCTCCTCGGCGGCGGCTTCACCTCCCGGCTCATGGAGGCCATCCGCGTGAACCGCGGGCTCTCCTACGGCGTGCGGAGCCGCTTCGCCACGAGCGGCGCGGGCGGCATCTTCTTCGTCTCGACCTTCACCAAGGTGGAGACCACCGGCGAGATCGTGCGCGTCGCGCTCGACGAGACCGCCCGCTTCTGCGACGAGGGGCCGAGCGCCGACGAGATCGAGCGGACCCGCAGCTTCCTGTGCGGGCTCTTCCCGCTCTCCATCGAGACGCACGACCAGCTCGCGGAGAAGCTCGCGGACCTGGCGTTGTACGACCTGCCCGACGACGAGGTGAGCGCGTTCCGGGAGCGCATCCGCGCCGTCACGCCGGAGGCGGCGCGGGACGCCGGGCGCCGCTACTTCCCGCTGGAGGAGCGCGTGGTGGTGGCGGTCGGCCCGGCCAAGGCCATCGTGCCCCAGCTCGAGCCCTTCGGCCCCGTGCGCGTCCTGTCGGCGAGGAAGCTCGCGTGACCGCCGGGGAGGGGGGATCCGGCCTCTCTCCCGCGGTCCTGTACGAGGACGAGAGCGTCCTCGCCGTGGACAAGCCGGCGGGGCGGCTCGTCATCCCGGGGCGCGGCGCGGAGGAGACGAGCCTGCGCGAGGAGCTGGAGGCGCGCTTCGGGAAGCTGTGGGTCGTGCACCGGCTCGATCGCGGCACGACGGGGGTGCTCCTCTTCGCGCGGAGCGCGGAGGCCCACCGGGCCGCGAACCTGGCCTTCGACCGCGGCGAGCCGCGCAAGCGCTACCTGGCGATCGTCCTGGGGACGCCGCCGCCCGAGCGCCGCATCGACGTCGCCATCGCGCCGGCCCGCCGCGGGAAGATGCGCCCGGCCCGCCCCGGCGACCCGCGGGGCAAGCGGGCGGCGACGGTGGTGCGCTTGCTCGAGTCCTTCCCGGCGCGGGCCTGGACGGGCGGCGCGCTCGCGCTCGTGGAGGCGCTTCCGGAGACGGGGCGCACCCACCAGATCCGCGTCCACCTCGCGGCCGCGGGGACGCCGCTCGCGGTAGATCCGGACTACGGCGACGAGGGCCCGCTCCGCGGCCCCGACGGAGCCGTGCTCGTCGAGCGGACGCCGCTCCACGCCGCGAGGCTCGAGCTCCGCCACCCGGCGCGGGGCGTGGACCTCGTCATCGAGGCGCCGCTCCCGGCCGACATGGCGAGGGCCCTCGAGGTGCTCCGCTCGGGGAGCTAGGGCTTCGTGGGATCGATCGGCGCCGTGGTCGACGTCGGAACGACGGCCGTGGTCGAGGGGGCCTCGCCGAGCTCGACGGCGAGCGCGTCGACGAGCGACACGCCGGGGAAGCTCTGGCGGGCGAGGGCGAGGATCTGCCTCGCCTCGTCCTCCCTGCCGGCCTTCCTGAGCCAGCGGGCCTTCTCGGCGAGCTTCGCCACCGACACCTCGGGCACGCCCGTGGCGAGCCGCTCCGAGAGCACCCAGGCGTTCGGGCCGGAGGAGACGTTCACCTCGCTGAAGGGCGGCTTCGCCTTCACCACGAGGAGGAGCGTGCCCGGCTCGACCTTGCGCCGCGCGTTCGCGGCGAGGAGGTCCGGGCGGTCGAACACGTCGGCGGGCGCGAGGACCGTCGCCTCGGAGATGCCCTCTCCCTCGAGCAGCGTGGCGCGGTGGAGCCAGCCCTCGGCGTCGTCGGAGGTGCGGACGCGAGCCCAGTCCTCCCGCGCCTCGAGGACCGTCACCTTCTCGCCGCGGAGGAGGAGGGCGAGCTGGTTCGGAAGCTCCTTCTTGCCGGTCCCCTTGACGCGCGGGGCGTCCGTGGGCTCGCGGCGGAGCGTCGTCACCGCGGAGACGTGGGCGGGCGACGACGTCGCGGGGCTGGCCGACGCCCCGGGCGGCGAGCCGGCGGCCGCGCCCTGCGCGGGGGCGGGCGCGGGGCCCTTGCTGCAGGCGGCGAGCAAGGCGAGCGCGGCGAGGGCTGCGGTGGTGCGGTTCATCTCGGGCTTGGCCTCCGGCCGAGACGGTACCGGAAGGCCGGGCGGCGGCCAAGCCCGGGGGGTGGAGCCCCTCAGCCGCGCGCCTGCACCAGGATCTTCACGTCGGAGCGGAAGGTGACCTCGATCTTCGTGGGATCGCGGACGGCCGAGACGAAGCCGCGGCCGAAGATGGGGTGATCGACCACGTCGTCGACGGCGTAGGTGCGCTTCGGGGAGTACGGCTGGGCGCCGGCGAGCTTCTTCGAGGCGAGCATCTCCTCGAACCCGGCCACCATGCGATCGCGGACGGCGCGCTCCGCCCGCGGCCCGCTCCGCGGGGAGGACGTGGCGCCCGCGGAGCCCCGGTAGCGGTGGACCGCGTGGCAGGTGTTGCACTCCACCTTGACGGGCCTTCCCGAGACGACCGCGTGGACGGTGTGGGCCAGCGTGAGCTGGCACCTCGTGCAGAAGGCATCGACCTCGCCGCCGACCTTGACCATGAGGGCGCGCAGTATAGCCGCCGGAGGCGGTTTGCGCATCGACTGCAGCGCGCACGAAACGGGCGCTCGTCCGGTCCCCGTGCGAGAATGCCGGCGCGATGGATCGCGTGCGGGCCGCCTTCGAGGACTTCGGGCGGATGATCCTGTTCGCGGCGGAGGCGGTGGCCTGGGCGTTCCGGCCGCCGTTCCGTCCGGACCTGATCATCGCGCAGATGGCCTTCATCGGCGTGGGGTCCACCTTCATCGTGGGCGCCACGGGCCTCGCCGCGGGGATGGTGTTCGCGCTCCAGATGAACTTCGCGCTGCGGCAGTTCGCCGCCGAAGGCTACGTGGGCGGCTCGGTCGCGTTCTCGCTCTCGCGCGAGCTCGCCCCCATCTTCACGGCGCTCATGATCACCGGGCGCGCGGGGAGCGCCATCGCCACGGAGCTCGGGACCATGCGCGTCACCGAGCAGATCGACGCCATGGAGTCGATGGCGGTGAACCCCATCCAGTACCTGGTGGTGCCGCGAATCATCGCGTCGCTCCTGATGTTTCCCGTGTTGACGATGGTCTTCAACTTCATCGGCTACGGCGGCGGGTACGTGATGGGCGTCTACGTGGCGCGCATCCCGGTCGGCCCCTTCGTCCAGCACACCCGCGAGTTCATGGAGCCGCGCGACGTGCTCCACGGCCTCTACAAGGCCGTCATCTTCGGCCTGCTCGTCTCCGTCATCACGACCTGGCGCGGCTACGCCGCGACCGGCGGCGCGAGGGGCGTCGGCGAGGGGACGACGCGCGCGGTGGTGTGGAGCTCCATCGCCGTGCTCGTCGCCGACTACGTCATCACCTTCATCGCGGTGGGGACCTGATGATCGAGGTCGAGGACCTCTGGAAGTCCTTCGGGGACAACCACGTGCTGAAGGGCATCTCCCTCAGCATCGCCGAGGGCGAGACCTACGTCGTCCTCGGCGGCTCCGGCTCCGGCAAGACCGTGCTCATGAAGCACGTCATCGGGCTCCTCAAGCCGGACCGGGGCCTCGTGCGCGTGGCCGGCCACGAGATCTCGAAGCTCCACGGAAGGGAGCTCACCGAGGCGCGGCGCATGTTCGGCATGGTTTTCCAGGGCGCGGCGCTCTTCGATTCCATGACCGTCTTCGAGAACGTGGCGTTCCCGCTCACGGAGAAGAGCTGGCGGAACCGGCCGCCCGCCCGCGAGATCCGCAGGCGCGTCATCGAGAAGCTCGCGGTCGTGGACCTCGGCGAGGAGGTCCTGGGGCGCTTCCCCTCCGAGCTCTCCGGGGGCATGCGCAAGCGCGTGGCGCTGGCGCGCGCCATCGTGTCGGACCCGCGGGTGGTGCTGTACGACGAGCCGACGACCGGGCTCGACCCCATCACCACCGACTACGTGGACGGGATGATCCTGAACGCCAAGGAGAAGCTCGGCATCACGAGCATGGTCATCTCCCACGACATCGCGAGCGCATTCAAGGTAGCCGATCGCCTGGCCGTGCTTTACGATGGGCACTTGGCCGCGGAGGGCACGCCGGAGGAAGTCCGGCAGAACAAGGATCCGTTCGTGCAGCGCTTCCTCTCTCTCTGGTTCCAGAAGCAGTGACGGTCCTGGATCGCCATCCGTGAAGCTCGCCTGGAATCGAGCACTCGCCGTGGGCGTCCTCGCCGCCGTGACCGGCGTGGGGTTCATCGTCGCGCTCACGTTCTTCCGCAAGGGCGGCTACTCGGAGAGGGACAGCTACCTCGTCCACGCCGCGTTCTCGGACGCCACCGGCCTCACCTGGAGGAGCCGCGTGCAGATCGCGGGCATCCAGATCGGCGAGGTGGCGGACATCGAGCTCGTGAACGCGAAGGCGCGGCTCGGCATCCGGGTGAAGAAGGGCATCGACCTGCGCACGGACGCGTGCCTCACCAAGACCTTCCCCTCGGCGCTCCTCCCCGACGCGCTGCTCGAGGTGAGCCCGGGCTCGCCGGCGAAGGCCACGCTCGAGTCGCTCCCGGAGGAGCAGCGCGAGATCACCTGCGTGCGCGAGGCCACGAGCGTCCAGCAGCTCCTCGACTCGCTCGCCAAGATCGCCGCCGACGTGCAGCTCGTCACGAGCGACCTCGCCGGCACCGTGGGGGGCGACAAGGGGCTCCGCGAGATCGTCGAGAACCTCGCCTCGGCGACGAAGCGCATCGACGAGACGCTCGCCGAGAACCAGGACAGCATCAGCAGCCTCGTCGTGAACGTGCGCGACTTCACCGCGGACCTGCGCGAGATCTCGCGGCGCGACAAGGACAAGATCGGCCGCATCGCCACGAACGTGGAGGAGCTCACCGCCCGCCTCAAGGTCGTGGCGGCGAGCCTCCAGGAGATCATCGACCCCGGCTCGGCGAAGTCGAGCGGCCAGGGCGAGCCCCCGGCGAAGGTCAAGGAGGCGGTCGCGGACGCCACGCCCGAGGAGCGCGCGGTCGCGGCCGAGCAGGCGCGGGGCGTCCGCCAGGCGGTGGAAAAGCTCACCTCCAGCCTCGACAAGCTCGACCAGCTCATGGCCAAGGTGAGCGAGGGGAAGAGCGTGGCCGGGCGGCTCCTCGTGGACGAGCGGCTCGGGCGCAAGGTCGGGAACGCCGCCGAGGAATACGCCGACTACGTCGACCGGATCTTCAAGCTCCAGGTCCAGCTCCAGCTCCGCTCGGAGTGGCTCCTCAACCAGACGCTCCAGAACAGCGGGCGCCCCGGCACCAAGCTCTACTTCGGCGTGCGGCTCCTCCCGCGACCGGACAAGTACTATCTGGTCGAGCTCGTCTCGGATCCCCGCGGCGTGAACACCACCACGACGGAGACCGTCACCTCCACGACGGGGCCGTCCAGCGTCACCACGCGAACGGTGAACGAGGACAAGCTCACGTTCTCGGTCCAGCTCGCCAAGCGCTACGGTCCCATGACCTTCCGCATCGGCATCATCGAGGGCTCGGGCGGCGCAGGGGCGGATCTGCACCTCTTCCGCGACAGGCTCCAGCTCTCGACGTCGATGTACCAGTTCCAGCGCGCCTTCCAGAGCGACGTGGTGGGCACCACCCGGCCGGTCTATCCGCGCGCCAAGGTCTGGCTCAACTGGTACTTCCTCGACAACTTCTTCCTCACGACCGGCGCCGACGACTTCCTGAACCGATGGCAGCAGGGGCAGTATCCCGGAGGCCGCTCGTTCAACGTCGGGACCGACGTGTTCTTCGGCGCCGGGATCTACTTCACCGACGACGACATCAAGACGCTCCTGGGCGCCGGGGCGGGGAGCGCGGCCTCGGCCAAGTAGGGGCGGTGCTCGCCTACGGGGCCGGCGTCACGTCGAACGGCTTCCACGCCTCGCCGCCGCGGCCGTCGCGCAGGATGAGCCACAGGGTGAACGTGCCCTGCGGCGTCGTGAAGTCGAGGTGGCTGCCCTCGGCGTTCCCGAGCCCACCCACGTCCTTGAACTCACCGGCCGTGACGTACCACTGCCAGCTCAGGTTCTCGTTCGTCCAGTTCCGCGTGCCGTCCGCGCCACAAATGAAATACTCGTCGGGCCGGCTCGCCGCCTGGGCGCAGAGCGTCTTCGTCGCTCCCGCCGAGAGGGCCTTGGGGGCCCCGAGGCTCGTTCCGCCCAGGCAGCCGTCGTCGGTGGCGCTGATGGCGTCCTTCACGACCGGGTTCCGGTTCGGGAGGTACCCGTCGTACGGGAAGGTCGCGTCCGCCGGCTTCTGCACGAGGCGCACGCGCTTCAGCGCCACGTCGCGCCGGCCGGTCGCGCTCTCCGCCACGACCACGATCGGGATCTCGACGTAGATGCGGCACTGGAAGGTCGGCTCGGAGAAGGCGAGGCGCCTCGCGCTCTCGAGGGCCGCGGCGAACGCGTCGCGGGCAGGAGCGGGGAGGGCCGTGAGGGAGAAGTCCGAGGGCTTCGCGCCCTTCGCGATGGGGAAGGCTCCGGCGCTCACGAGCGAGGCCGGATCCTGCAGGAACGTGGGATCGACGCAGGGTGGAAGCGCGCCGCCCTGGCCCGGCGCGCAGGCGAGCCAGGTCACGTCGACGTCGGAGAGGTCGGCCTGCCCCTTCGGATTCGCGATGAGCGCCTCGAGCCGGACGGTGTCGTCCAGGTTCGGGTCGGCGAGGTCCGTCCCGCGCGGGTCCGCGGGATCCACGATGACCTCCGCCCGCACCCCGAGGATGCGCAGGTCGGTCACGCGGTACTGCGGCTCGAAGCCCGGGTTGCAGGCGAGCACGGCGGTCAGGGCGATGGCGGCGAGGCGTCTCACGGCGTTCACCATTCGGCCCGGAGGCCGATCGTCGGGAAGAAGGGGATGGAGGGCACGGGCACGGTCTGCGTGCAGTCGTAGTTCCGGAAGCGGAACTCCGCGTTCTCGTGGTTCGAGACGTTCTGCACGTCGACGTAGGCGGAGAACATCCACCGGTCGAAGACCCAGCGCTTGTCCACGCGGGCGTCCGTCTGGAAGAACGTGGGCAGCCGCTGCGACAGGGGCGCGCCGGGCAGGCACCGCACGCTCCCCGTGTCCGCGTCGAGCACGGAGCCGACGGGAGGCGTGTACGGGTTCCCGGACACGACGCGCACGCGGGTGCCGAGGATCCACTCCCCCGCCAGCCGGTACGAGGCGATGAGGGCCACGACGTGGGTCTGGTCGAGGGCGAAGAGCCGCCAGCCGTAGGGCGTGACGGAGGGGTCGTTGATCCGCTCGGAGCGCTCGATGGTCCACGAGAGCCAGCCGTAGAGGCCGCGCGCGAGCTCGCGGCGGAGCATCAGCTCGACGCCGTAGATCCGGCCCCGCCCCTCGTTCGAGTAGCGGAGCGGCTGGCCCGCGTCGTCCTCGAGGCGAGTGCGGACCACGAGGTCCCAGAGCCGCTTGTAGTAGCCCGTCACCTCGAGGTTCGACTGGTACGGCAGCTCCTGCTTCACGCCGAGCGAGAGGTGGACCGCGCGCTCCGAGAGGAGGTCCGGGTTCCCGAACGTCGGGCTCGTGAGCTGGGGCTGGGGCGGCGAGCCGTAGAGGCCCGCGCCCGCGACGAGGGTCGTCCCCTCCCGGAGGGAATAGAACGCGGAGAGGCGCGGGTCGAGCCAGGAGCGGGTTCGCGAGAAGCGGCGCTCCGTGTCGGCCCGGAGCCCGGCCACGAGGCGGAGGCGCGGCGTCGCCCGCCAGTCGGCCTCGGCGTAGAGGGCGGGGGAGAGCCAGTACCCCGTGGCCCGCTCGGCCACCGTGCTCGGCGAGTCCTGGAACTGATCGCCGACGGCGCCGGGAGAGCCGGGCGGCGCCGCGTAGACCTCGTACGAGAGCCGCCGCAG
This sequence comes from Anaeromyxobacter sp., assembly GCA_036523995.1. Taxonomy (GTDB): domain Bacteria; phylum Myxococcota; class Myxococcia; order Myxococcales; family Anaeromyxobacteraceae; genus Anaeromyxobacter. Next base: position 6,351 of record DATDDC010000169.1, on the reverse strand, counting down.
GTAGAGGTCGGCCCCCATCTCCAGCGAGAGCGAATCCGAGAGCTTCCATCCGAGCGCGTCGCGAAGCGTGACGGACTCGATCCCGGTGAGGACGCCGAACGCCTCGCCGCGGAGCACGTCGAACGTGTCCTTGCCCACGGCGAGCACGACGTCGTTCGTGAGCGCGCCCATGGGGCGCCGCCAGCTCGCGCCCACCCGGTGGAACGCCGTGGAGAGATGGAACGACGGCCGGCCGGGCTTGTCCTCCGGGCGCACGAAGGTGAGGAGGTCGTCCGAGCCGAAGGCGAAGAGCGAGGCCATGCCGCCGAGGAGCGGGTGCGTGACCTTGGCCTGGTAGTCGTAGTAGCGCGGGGCCACCCGCAGGTCGTTCGCGGCGTCGGGGGCCACGCGCGGGAGCGCCACGGCGAGCACCGCGTCGATCCAGCTCCTCCGGATGGCGGCGTACGCCGATCCGGCGCCGACCGGCCCCTCGACCTCGAGGCGGCCGTCGTAGACGTCCATCTGCGTCGCGCCGTGCCACTCCCGCTTCGCCTCGCGCGTGCGCAGCTCGACCGTGCCGCCCAGCGCGCGGCCGAAGCGCGCGCCGAAGTTGCCCGGCACGAAGTCGATCCCCTGGACCACGTCGCTGTTCACGACGGCCGTCACGGCGCCGAAGTGGAAGAGGAGCGGGATGGGGATCCCGTCCACGTACACGATGGTCTCGTTCGGCTCGGAGCCGCGCACCACGAGGAGGCCGATGCCGAAGGGCGCGCGGGCCACGCCGGGCAGGTTCTGCAGCACCTTGAGCACGTCGCCCTGCGTGCCCGGGACGGTGCGCACCTCCTCGGTGTCGAGGGTGTGGACGGACACCTCGGGGCGCCGGCGCTCGCCGCGGACCACCGCCTCGTACGGATCGTAGCGACGGCGGGTGAGGCGGTACTCGACCTCGCGCGCCTTCCCCTCCTCGACGACCTCGCGGACCGAGAGCGGCTCGTGCTCCGGCGAGACGACGCGCACGATGACGTCCCCCGGCGCGACGCCCCGCAGCGCGAAGCGGCCGTCCGGGCCGGTGTCCGCCGTCGCGCCCTGGGACTCCACCGTGGCGCCCGCCACGGGCGTGCGGGTCCCCCGCTCGACGACGCGGCCGGTGAGGACGACCGGCTCCTCCGCCCGGGGCGGCGGCGAGGCGGCCTTCTCGAGCACGAACTGGTAGCGGTACTCGATCTCCACGGCGGCCGGCTTCCCGTCGATCTCCGCCGGGCGGAAGCGGAACTGCTGCACGGCGTGGAGCGCCGCGGCGGCGAACGAGGGATGTGGGCCGGGGTCGGTCACCACCGCCTGTGCGACCTCGCCCTCCGCGTCGATCACGATGGAGAGGACCACCGTCCCCTCCACGCCGGCGGCCTTGGCCTCGGGCGGGTACTCCGCCGTGGCGGGCTCGACGAGCTCCGGAGCGCGGGTGAGCGTGCCCTGCGGAGGGGTGCTCGCGGGCGGATCCTCGGCTCCAAGGAGGGACGACAGCAGCGCGGCTACGAGAATCCCCATCGGCGGGCCGGGATCATACGGACGAACCCGGGAAGCGCCTATACTCTTCCGTGAGACCACCATGAACCGCTGGATCAAGCTCGCAGTGATCGCCGCCCTCGCCGTCGTGGCGGGGCAACTCCTCGTCCGCCGCTCCGGGCCGAGCACCGAGGTGGGTGGCCACGCCCCGCCGCTCGCGTTGCCCGATCTGCAGGGGAAGCGCGTCGACCTCGCCGAATTCCGCGGCAAGGTCGTGGCCGTGAACTTCTGGGCGAGCTGGTGCGGCCCGTGCCAGATGGAGATCCCGGACCTCGCCCAGGTGTGGGCCGCGAACCGAGGCCGCTGCTTCGAGCTGCTCGGCGTCGCGGAGGAGTCGGCCCGCGAGGACGTGCTCAGGATGGCTCCGGCGATCCCGTACCCCATCCTCCTCGATGCCCGGGCGGAGGCGCTCGCGTCGTGGGGCGTGCAGGGCTATCCGCGGACGTACCTCGTGGACGCGGAGGGGAACCTCAGGCGCGTGTTCGTGGGCGCGCTGCGGAAGCAGCAGCTCGAGGACGCGATCCGGCCGCTCCTCCCGGCGGCCTGCCCTGCCCGGAGCTGAGGGCCGGGCCGGTGCCTCGCGCCTGCCCCGTCTGCGGAAAGCCGGTCGCCCCGCGCCGGGAGAATCCGGCGTTCCCGCTCTGCTCGGACCGCTGCCGGCTCGTGGACCTGGGCAAGTGGCTCGGCGAGGAGTACCGCATCCCGGGCCCGAGGCCCGGCGACGGCGCCGGGAGGCCGGCCCCGCCGCAGCACGATGAGGAGGACGACGCGTGAAGCCCATCCTGTACCTCGTCCGAGATCTGCCCGGCCAGGACCTCACCGCCCTGCGCGAGGTCGTCGAGGTGCGCGGCGGCGGCCCGACCGCGCCGCCGCGCGAGAAGCTCGTCGAGCTGGCGAAGGGCGCGACGACCCTCGTTCCCACCTACATCGACCGGGTGGACGCCGCGCTCCTCGACGCGCTTCCCACGGTGCGGCACGTCGCCTCGTACGGCGTGGGCGTGAACCACCTCGATCTCGACGCCTGCCGCGCGCGGAAGGTCCTCGTCACGAACACGCCGGGAGTCCTCACCGACGCCACGGCGGACCACGCCCTGGCGCTCCTCTTCGCGGCGGCGCGCAGGGTGGTGGACGGCGACCGCGTGGTCCGCGCCGGAGCCTGGAAGGCCGTCGATCCCGCGTTCATGCTCGGGACCGACGTGACGGGGAAGACGCTCGGCATCGTCGGGTTCGGCCGCATCGGGCAGGCGGTGGCGCGCCGCGCGCGCGGGTTCGACATGGCGATCCTGTACGCGAGCCCGCGCGACATGGGCGTCCCCGGGGCGCGGCGCGTGCCGCTCGAGGCGCTCCTCGCCGAGAGCGACTTCGTGTCGCTGCACACCCCGCTCACGAAGGACACCGAGAACCTGCTCTCGCGCGAGCGCATCGCCAGGATGAAGCGCGGGGCCATCGTCGTGAACACCGCCCGCGGCGGGGTCATCGACGACGTCGCGCTGGCGGAGGCGCTCGCCTCGGGCCAGCTCGGCGGCGCCGGCCTCGACGTGTTCCGCGACGAGCCGCGCGTGCCCGCCGCCTACCTCGGGCTCGACAACGTGGTGCTGACGCCGCACCTCGGCTCCGGCACCCGCGAGACCCGCGCCGCCATGGCGAGGCTCGTGCTCGAGGACGCGCTGCGCGTGGCGAAGGGCGAGCCGCCCAGGCATCCGGTGGTGTGATCTCGCCGGGGGACGGCCAATCCTTCCCCGAGGTCCCGGCGCGTGCTATGAGCCGCGGGCCGCCATGGGGTTCGTCGACCTGCACAACCACCTGCTCTGGGGCCTCGACGACGGCTGCGAGACGCCGGGCGACACGCTCGCGGCGGCGCGCCTCCTCGTGGCGCTCGGGTGGAGCGACGTCGCGGCGAGCCCGCACGCCGTCGCGGCCTTTCCCTCGACCGACCCGGGGTTCGTGGAGGCGAGGAGGGCCGAGGCCTCGGAGCTCCTCGCGCGCGAGGGCATCCCGCTCGCGCTGCACTCGAACGCGGAGAACAAGCTCGACGAGGAGTTCCTCGCCCGCGCCGGCGGGACGGGAAGGCGCGGCATCGGCGGCTCGCAGCGCTGGGTCCTCGTGGAGGTCCCCTTCCAGGCGGGCGTGCCGGCGCTCCCGGATCTGGTGTTCCGCCTGCGGCGCATGGGCGTCTCGCCGCTCTTCGCGCACCCCGAGCGCTGCCTGGAGTTCGAGCGGCCCGGCCGCGCCGAGGAGGTGGTCCGCCTCGGCGGAGCGCTCCAGCTCAACATGGGCTCGCTCACCGGCCTCTACGGGAAGGCCGCGAAGAAGCGCGCCGAGCAGCTCGTCTCCGAGCGCCTCTACGCGGTGGGCGCGAGCGACCTCCACCGGCCGGACGGCGCCCAGGAGTGGCTCGAGGCGTCCCTCGAGGCGCTGGAGAAGCGCGCCGGCGCGGGCGCGCTCGAGGAGCTTCTCGCGGTGAACCCGCGGCGCATCCTCGCGGGCGAGGAGCTCGGGTGAGGCGCGCCGTCCAGGTCGCCCTCGGGCTCGCCATCTCGGCCGCGGCGCTGTGGTTCACCCTGCGCGGCAAGGACCTCGGCGCGATCTGGGCGGAGATGCGCGCCGCGGACTACCGCTACCTCGCGCCCTACCTCGCCATCCTCCTCTGCATGCACCTCGCCCGGACCCTGCGCTGGGGCCTCCTCCTCGCGCCCGTGGCGAAGGTGCCGTTCGCGCGGCTGAACGCCATCGCGGCGGTCGGGTTCATGGCGCTCATGCTCCTGCCGTTCCGGCTCGGGGAGTTCGCGCGGCCGTACCTCATCGCCGAGCCGGGAAAGCTGCGGATGTCGACCGCGCTCTCGTCGGTGGTCGCCGAGCGTATCGTGGACGGCATCTTCACGGGCCTGCTCCTCTCCGTGACGATGCTGGCCGTGCCCGACTCCGCTCCGGGGGTCCGGGTCCTGCGCGCCGGCGGCGTGGTCGTGAGCCTCGTCTTCCTCGGCGGGCTCGGCTTCCTCGTCCTGGCCTACCGGAATCGCGCGCTCGCGGTCCGGATCGCCGGCGCGGTGCTCCGGCCCTTCTCCCACGGCCTCGCCGCGAGGGTGGAGGGCATGCTGGACGCCTTCATCCACGGCCTCCGCCTCGTGCCCGGCCCCCGGAAGCTCGCGGCCTTCGTGGCGCTGACCTTCGCGTTCTGGGGCCTCAACGCGTTCGGCATGAAGGTGATGGCGCTCGGCTTCGGGTTCCACCTCGGGCTCCTCGAGTCCTGCGCGCTCCTCGGCGTGCTGGTCGTCGGGATCATGATCCCCGCCGGGCCCGGCATGGTCGGGACGTTCCAGGGCGCCATCGTGGTCGGGCTCGGCCTCTTCGCGCCGGCGGCCGCCGTGGCGACGCGCGGCACGGCGTACGCGAACGTGGTGTGGGGGACTCAGCTCGTGCAGCAGACCGCGCTCGGGACGTTCTTCCTCTTCTCGCGGCACATCCAGCTCGCGCGGCTCACCTCCGCGCCGCGCGAGGTGGGCGCCGAGCTGCGCTCGGAGGAGGAGGAGTACCGGGCCGGCGAGGGCGAGCGGGCCTAGTCGAGGCTCACGCCGCCGCGTCGTCCTGCGCCTCGAGGCGCTCCAGGCGGAGCCGCTCGAGCTCGCCCCCGACCGCCTCCATGAAGAGCTCGTCCAGTTCGCGGTCGATCTCTGCGAGGCACGCGTCGAGCGCCTCGTGATCCGTCTCGTCGAAGGGCAGGTCCAGATTCACGACGCCTCCCGATCCCGCGGCCGCTACCTCCCGATACCGGCCGCTTGCACGCCGTGTATCACGCAGAGTGGGAGCGTCAAGAAACCGGCCGCTCCTTGACGGTTCCGCCAGGGGCGCCTATAAACCCGCGTTCTCAGGGCCGGTGAGGTAGCTCAGTCGGCTAGAGCGAGGGTCTCATAATCCCTAGGTCGGCGGTTCGATTCCGCCCCTCACCACTTTCAGACGGCCGCCCTCGGGCGGCCGTTGCAGTTTCGGGGGCGTCGGGGGCTCCGCCCCCGACTTCGATATCGGCGAAGCCGGCGGCCCCGCTCGCGGCAGCGAGCGGAAGGCGCCGAAGGCGCTGCCGCCGGCCGCCCTCGGGCGGCCGTTGCCGTTTCGGGGGAGTCGGGGCGGCGCCCCCGACGTAGAGACCGGCTTCCGGGTCTGCGCGTGAACCGGTCCATGAACGCATCACCGAACACCTGCCGGGCCGCGAGCTGGTTGTGCCCCCGACAGGCGGCCCTCGTGTTCTCCACCGTCGCCCGCCCGCCGAGCGCCTTCGGGTGGATGTGGTCGGCCTCGACCTGGTAGGTGGAGTTGCACCGCTCGCCGTTCTCGAACACCCACTCGCAGCGACCGCCGGAGCGTTCCATGACCGCGCGCCGCACGTGCGCCGGGATGTGGTCGGGACGCGACGGGCGCGGCGTCTCGAGCGGCCGCTCGACCAGCCCCCTCTGCTTCGCCTTCTTCGCCAGCATGGCCTGCATGCACGCCATCAGGATCTCCTCCGTGCTCGCTCCCGGGTGGGAGTGGGAGAGAGCATCCTTGGTCCGCTCGAGCGTCTCCATGAACTCGCGCGAGACGGTGATGTGGAAGCGGGAGAGCTCCGCCGTGAGCGCCTGCTCGCAGTCGGGCGGGCGCGCCAAAGCCGCAGCGCCAGGCGGAGCGAGCGCGAGATCCATTCGGGGTGCTACTTCACCCGGGTGAACTTTGGCCACCGTCGGTTCGGCCGGCGCGATCTCCCGGCGCACCTGGGCGCTCGGTGCGAGGACGGTGGCGCGAACGGGCGTGACGACCTCCCGCCGGGGGATCGCGGCG
>DATDDC010000168.1:0-23336 GCA_036523995.1 Anaeromyxobacter sp. | reverse complement strand
CACGTGAATGGGCTTGAGCCTCGCGCCGAGGTCGCGCGCCAGCGCCGTCGCCGTGTTCTCGCCCTCGACGTCGGTGCGGATGGAGAAGAGGGCGCACCGCCGCGCCATCACCTCCTGGCCTCGGCGCGACAGCACGTAGTCTAGGAACAGCCGCGCCGCGTTCGGGTGCGGCGCCGTCTTCGGGATGAGGGCGATCCGGGACGCGGCGAGCACGTAGTCCTTCGGATAGACCAACGCCAGGTCGGGGAACTCGCGCGCGGCCAGCAGGGCGTACGAGCCGTTCACGTTGAAGGCGAGGAGCTCCTGCCCGGATCGAACGCGGCCGATCATCTGCGCCGTGGTCCCGTGCAGCGCGAGGCCGGCGCGGGCGTAGGCGCGGACGGTCTCCGGGAAGCTCGGGTCGATGCGGCTGTCCTGGGTGAGGAGGAGGTACCCGATGGCGCTCCGCTCCGGGTCGTAGGTCCCGACGCGGCCGCGCAGCCGCTCCCGCTGCGCCTCGAGCCAGCGCACGAGCTCGCCGTGCGTCTGGGGGACCTCCGCGGACGGGAGCGTCCGCCGATCGTAGATGAACACGAACGGCTCGAGGGTCGTGCCGAACGCCTCGTTCCGCCACACCGCCCAGGGGGCGAGCCTCACCGCCTCCGGGCTCTCGTAGGCCTGGGCGAACCCGTCGTTCGCGAGCTTCATCTGCAGGTCCATCGCCGGGCTCCAGAGGAGATCCACCGCCGGCGTGCCCGCCTCGACCTCGTCGAGGAAGCGGTCGTGCAGCTCGCGCGTGTTGAGGTCGTGGTACTCGACCACGACGCGCGGATGCAGCGCCGCGAAGTCGGCCAGGAACGGGGCGATGACCGCCTGGTCGGTCGCCGCGTACACGACGACCTTCCCCTCCTTGAGCGCGGCGGCCACGACGCCCGCGGCGGTGGCGGGGGGCGGCGCGTCGGCGCCGGCGGCCGAGCCGGCGAGCGCGGTCGCGAGGAGGAGGCACAGCCGTCGTGGGGCCCGGCGCAAGCGCGGTATGATGGCACGCCCGCCGAGCGCGGGTCATCTCCATGCGCCTGCTCGTCGTCGAGGACAACCCGGCCCTGGGGCGCGACGTGGCGAGCGCGTTCCGGGCCAAGGGCCACACGGTGGATCTCGTCGAGAGCGGCGACGACGCGGACACCTCGCTGCGCACGCAGGCCTACGACCTCGTGGTCCTCGACATCGGCCTGCCGGACCTCGACGGCCTCGAGGTCCTGCGCCGCCTGCGCCACCGCAAGTCCCGCGTGCCGGTGCTCATCCTCACCGCCCGTGACGCCCTCGAGGACCGCGTCCAGGGGCTGAACCTCGGCGCGGACGACTACCTCTGCAAGCCGTTCGCGCTCGCCGAGCTGGAGGCGCGGGCCGGGGCCCTCATCCGCCGAGGCGTCGGCGGGGCCGCCGCGGTGATGACCCATGGGCGGCTCACCCTCGACACCGGCGCCCGCCAGGCGTTCGTCGACGGCGTTCCCCTCGACCTCCCGCGCCGCGAGCTGAACCTGCTCGAGCTGCTCCTCGTCCAGCGCGGCGAGGTGGTGGCGAAGCAGGTCCTGCTCGAGAAGCTCTTCGGGCTCGACGACGAGCCGGGGATGAACGCCGTCGAGATCTACGTCCACCGCCTCCGCAAGAAGCTCGAGCACGCCGGGGTGAAGATCCGCACGGTGCGCGGGCTCGGGTACCTGCTGGAGAATGCGTGACGCGCGGGTCGCTCCGCGCCCGGCTCCTCCGCTGGCTCCTCCTCCCGCTCGGCGTGCTGTGGGTCGTGGACGCCGTCCACACGTTCCTCACCGTCCGCGCCGCCATCAACGCCGCGTACGACCGCTCGCTCTACGCCTCCGCCCTCGCCATCTCCGAGCGCGTGACGCTCACCGGCACCGTCCCCTCCGTCGACATCCCGCCCCTCGCGCTCGAGGTGCTCGACACCGCGAGCCAGGAGCGGCTCTTCTACCGGGTGGCCTACCGGACGGAGGGCGGCGGCGAGACGTTCCTCACGGGCTACGCCGACCTGCCGCAACGGCCCTCCGCCGCGGAGGGCGCGGTCTACTACGACGCGACGTACCGCGGCGATCCGGTGCGCGTGAGCGCCCTCGCGACGCGCTACCCGACGGACCCGCCCACGTCCGTCCTCGTCCAGGTCGCGGAGACCGTGGGCGGGCGCGGCTCGCGCACGCGCGAGCTCGTCATGCGGGAGGCGCTCGCCCAGCTCGCCGTGATCCTCCTCGCCGCGGCGATCCTCTGGTTCGGCGTGTCGCGCGGGCTGCGCCCGCTGAGGGCGGCGAGCGGCACGGTGGCGCGGCGGTCCGCCGAGGACCTCGCGCCCATCGAGGTCGCGCGCGTGCCCGCCGAGATCGCGCCCCTCGTCCGTGCGGTGAACGACCTCATGGAGCGGCTGCGGCGCACCATCTCGGCGCAGCGGCGGTTCATCGCGGACGCGTCCCACCAGCTCCGCACTCCGCTCGCGGTCATCCAGACGAAGGCCGAGCTCGTCCTGCGCGAGGAGGATCCTGCCGCGGTGGTCGCCGCCGTCGTCGATCTGCACGAGCACTCGCGCGCCACGACCCGGCTCGCGAACCAGCTCCTCTCCATGGCCCGCAGCGAGCCGGGGCAAGGCGGCGACGCGCGCACCGTCGACCTCGACGCGCTCGCGCGCGAGGCGTGCGCCGCCCACGTGTCCGAAGCGTTCGGGCGGGGCGTCGACCTCGGGTACGAGGGCCGGGGGCCGGCTCCCATCCTCGGGCGCGAGGTGCTCTTGCGCGAGGCGATCTCGAACCTCGTCCAGAACGCCCTCGCCTACGGCGCACGCCCGGGCACGGTGACGGTCAGCGTGGCGAGGCCGTCGGCGGGACAGGTCGTGCTCGCCGTGGAGGACGACGGCCCGGGCATCCCCGCGGACGAGCGCGCGCGCGTGCTCGAGCGGTTCTATCGCCGCCCCGGCGCCCGGGGCGGCGGCGCCGGGCTCGGGCTGCCCATCGTGGCCCAGATCGCCGAGGGGCACGGCGCGACGCTGCACCTCCTCGACGGACCCGGCGGCAAGGGGCTCCGGGTGGAGCTCCGCTTCCCGGAGGCGCCGCCCGCCTGAGGCGGGCGTCCCGATCGCCCGAAGCCTCGCGACAGGAGCGCCGTTCCACGATGCGCCCGACCTTCCGCGGCGCCTTCCTCGGGATGGTCTTCCTCGGGCTCTTCCTCGACGCGGAGAAGGACGTGCCATCCCGTCGCGCCGCGACAGGCGGATGAAAGGTGACGCTCTGCATCCTGCGGCCACACCTGCCGCTCCCGGCGACGACGCTCGAGGCGTCCGGCGCGGCCCTTCACGGAGTCCACATGCCCAGAATCCTCGCAGCAGTCGCCGCCGCCCTCCTCGCAGCGGGTGCGCGTGCGCAGACGCCCCAGCTCCCGGGCCAGCCCCCGGCGCCCCCGTCGGACGCGCCGACGCCGCCCGCCGCCACCTCGGCCGCGCCGGCCACCCCCGCCGCTCCGCCCGCGAAGAAGGAAGAGAAGAAGCCGAAGGGGACCTTCGCCATCGGCGAGAAGAGCCAGATCTCGATCAGCGGCCGCGCCTGGGCCGAGCTCCACAACGTGGGCGCGGACGCGGGCTCCGCGCCGGGAGCCTCGAAGGTGCCCGACCGGTGGAGGCTGCACAACGACTCGTCCTACCTCCGCGTCCGCGGCGAGCGGGAGCTCGTGGCCGGGTGGAACGCCATCGCGCAGATCGAGGCCGAGTTCGGGATCGACGGCGAGAACGGGCTCCCCTTCAGCGGCACCCGGAACACCGGCGTCGGCCTCTCCACGCCGCTCGGCACGCTCATCCTCGGCCGCTGGGATTCGCCGACGAAGCAGACCACCATCGGGCTCGATCCGTTCGCCGGCACCGGCATCTTCGGCTACTACAACGTCTTCGGGCAGCAGCAGGCGAGCGCGACGAGCTCCGGCGCGAACCGCTGGGACCGCCGGCTCAACAACAGCCTGAGCTACACCTCGCCGTCCGTCGCCGGCTTCACGGTGCTCGCCGCGTACTCGATCGGCGAGACGCCGCGGAACGGGACGCTCCCGGTCGACCCGTACACCGCCTCCGCCGCCCTCCATTACAGGGTCGGGCCGCTCTACGTCGGCGCGTCGTACGAGACGCGCCACGACTGCGGGAACCCCGACGCCGACGCGCCCGGCGGCCCCTCGTGCAACCAGGCCGCCCTCGGCTCCGCCACGCAGCCGAAGGGAACCGACCAGGCGATCCGCGCCGGCGCCTCGTTCACCATCCGCTCGACCTTCACGAGGCTCGCCGCAGCCTACGAGCACATCGACCTCGAGGCGGACGCGACCGCCACCGCGACGAAGAAGACGCTCCGCCGCGACGCCTACTGGGGCTCGATCACGCAGGGGCTCCTCACGGATCGCCACCAGCTCATCCTCAACTACGGCGTCGCGACCAGGGTGAGCGGCCAGGGCGTCTTCGCCGACAACGCGTCGACCGGCGCGTCCTACGTGACGGCCGCGTACCGGTTCTGGCTGGACAAGGACACGGACGTGTACGCCGCGTTCACGCAGGTGATGAACCAGCGGAACGCCTCGTACCGTTTCGGCTCCGGGAACTTCGGGAACGTGCCGGTGGGCTCGACCTCGACCGGCTACGGCGCCGGCATCCGGTACATGTTCTGACTCTCCCGGCCGCCCCTCCGGGCCGGCCGGGCGCGCGGGGCGAGGGGCGGCGCCGGGCTCGAGCGGCCCGGTGCCGCCCTTCGTGTTCACCGCGATCGAGCGCTGATCGGGACGCGGAGCCGGCGTGGACGATTGGTCGCAGGCTCCTCTGACCTCGGTCATGGACGCTCGGGGCCCGCCGACGCACCGTGCGATGGGATTCGCATGCTGCGACCGACGGGCCCTCCTCCGCGCGCCGCCTCCCTCGTCCTCGCGGTTTCGCTGATCCTCGCTGCGGGCTGCGGCGAGCCGCGCCGCCTCGTCGGCGGTGGGCGCGCGCGCTGCACGATCTGCCACGGCAGCGGGGACGATCCGGCCCCGCCGCGGAGCCCGCTGGGAGAGTCGTCGACCGCCGAGCCCGGGGTGGGCGCGCACCGCCTCCACCTGCGCGACACCGCCATCCGGCTCGCGCTCGCCTGCTCCGAGTGCCACGTGGTTCCGGACCGCGTGGACGCGCCCGGTCACCTCCATGGCCCGCTGCTCTCCTGGGGCCCGCTCGCGACGGCGCGCGGCGCGCAGCCGTCCTGGGACGCCGCCGGCCTCCGCTGCAGCGGCGTGTACTGCCACGGCGGGATCGCGGCGATCCACGGCGGCTCCAGCACCGCGCCCGTGTGGACCTACGCGGCCGAGCCGGACTACGCCCTGCCCCCGGAGCAGACCTGCACCTCCTGCCATGGCTGGCCTCCGCCCGCGCCGCACCCCCAGCTCACCGGCTGTGCGGGCTGCCACGGGAAGACCGTCCGCGCCGACGGCACCATCGACGTGGCCGGCGGCAAGCACGTGAACGGCGCGGTGGACTTCGGCGGCTCCGGGGACGGCACGCTCCACTGCGATTCCTGCCACGGCTACCCGCCGCCGAGCGGCGCTCATCTCGTGCACTTCGGGTGGACGGAGGGAGCAGGCCAGGGCGCGTACGGCGACGCGCGGGCGCTCGGCGACCTCGTGGCGGCGGGCCTCCTCCCGCCGAGCCATCCGGCCTACGCCTTCGAGTGCGGGAACTGTCACCCGCTCGACGTGGCCAAGCACATGGACGGCGTCGTCCAGGTCGAGCTGGCGGATCCGGGCGCGCCCGCGGGAAGCCTCAAGTCGCGCAATCCGCAGACCGCCGCGTATTCGAGCGGACGCTGCTCGTCCGTCTATTGTCACTCGAGCGGACAGGCCGACGACGCCGCGGCCTCGACGCCGGTCCACGTCGTGACCCCGGCGTGGACCTCGGGCGCGACGATCGGCTGTTCCTCGTGCCACGGCAATCCCCCGCGCTACCCGTCGGGCGGGCCCGGCGCCGTGACGGCCAACTCGCACCTCGGGCTCGCCTTCGACGACTACGAGTTCGGCCACTTCGGCGGGATGCCCGGCGTCTGGCATCCGGGGCCCACGTTCGGCTCGAAGCACGGGCAGGGCGACTGGACGGCGCTGAACGACGCCTCACCCATCACCTGCCAGACCTGCCACTACGCGACGGTGGACCCCGCCCGCACCGGCCCGTCCGGCTTCTACTACCTGGACACGAGCGGCGACTACCTGCTCGCCGGATCGGTCACCCACTACGATTGCCTGGCATGCCACTCCGCCGGAGACCCGGCGGCGCCGACCCGGACGGGCGGGGTCCTCCCGCTCTTCCACGTGAACGGGACCCGGGACGTGGTCTTCGATCCGCGCGAGGCCCTCCCCGCCATCCCGTGGCTGCCCTCGGCGCCGTTCACGCCGTCCCGCCCGTTCTGGGTGACGAACGCGTCGCCGCTCGTCGATACGCTCCCCGCCGGAGCGGTCTACGATCCCGCAGTGATCCCGCCGCCGCCCGGGGAGACCTGGCCCTTCACCGAGCGCACGCTGTCGCTCCATCTCGGGGACGCGACGTGGGCGCCGGCGACCAAGACCTGCTCCAACGTCGCCTGCCACCTGGCCGAGACGAGCGTGGTCTGGGGCGGGGCGCCGGAAGACTACTTCTCGCCCTGCGCTCGCTGTCACGGGCTGTGAATCAGCATCTCAGGCGCGGATCTCGATCTTCTTCAGATTCTCCCGGGTGCGCTCCGAGTACCAGATGTCCACGAACTCGCGGAGCGAGGCCTCCTCGCGCCGCGCCATCTCCTCCAGCACCGGGCCGCGCAGGAGCGCCTTCACGCTCCGGAACGCAGCCGGGTCCTTCGCGCCGTGCACGCCGGCGAGCTCCCTCGCGGTGGCGAGAAGCTCCGCCTCGGGCACCACCCGGTCCACGAGCCCGAGCGCGAGCGCCTCCTCCGGCGCGAGCATCGCGCCCGAGCACGCGATCTGCTGGGCGTTCCGGCCGCCCACCGTGTAGCGGAGCATCTCGACGCTCCCCGCGAACAGCGACGACCCGAAGGAGATCTCGTTGAGCGCGATCTTCCCCTTCCCCGCCGCCATGAGCCGGGCGTCGCAGGCGAGGGCGAGCATGCAGCCACCCGCCACCGCATGGCCGTTCAGGGCGGCGACGACCGGCCCGGGATGGGCGAAGAGATCGCGGTAGAGCGCCGCGAACTTGCGAAGGTATCCGAGGAACGCCTCCTTCGAGTGGCCGAGGAAGCCGGGGATGTCGAATCCGAAGGAGAAGAACTTTCCGGTGCCCGTGAGCACGACGGAGCGCACCGCCGGATCGGCCGCGAGCCGCCGGAAGCGCTCCGCCAGCTCGTCCACCACCTCCTCGTTCAACGCGTTCACCTTGCCCCTCTCGAGCCTCACCTCGGCGATCCCCTGGGTCGTGGTGACGTGAACGTGGCTCATCTCGATCCTCCGGAAGCGCGGATTGCCCTCGTGACGCGAGCGAGGCGTCCCGGGGCTCATGGGTCCTCCCGGCGCGCCGCCTCGTACGCCTCCAGCTCGAGCCGAAGGATCTGCACCGCCTCCTCCGCCGTGTCGACGCCCCACACCTGGTCATCCGGGATGGAGCGGAAGCGGACCCGGTCGTCGATGCGCGTCCCCGCGAGGCGCCCGCTCCAGCCGGGCACGCGGAAGGCGATCACGAGGCGCCGGAGGATCCAGGCGAACGCGAGCTCGGACAGTGTCCCCGCCCCGCCGCCGATGGCGATGACCGCCGAGGCGTGCGCGACGATCGGGTTCCGTGCGTGACCGAGCCCCGTGGCGAGCGGGACGTCGACCCAGGGATTCGCGTCGGCGGGATCGTGGCCGGGCAGGAGCCCGATCACGCTCCCCGGACCGTGCGCGCGGGAGCGCGACGCACCGCGGCTGGCGGCTTCCATGATCCCGTCGAGCCCGCCCGTGAGGACGCGGAAGCCCGCGTCCACGAGGGCTTCACCGAGCCGCTCGGCGAGCGCGTACGGCGGAGTGCCCTCCGGAACGGTGCCGTCGCCGATGACGGCGATGAGGAACGGGCTCGTGGCCATGCATCGTCCCGATGAGCGGTTCGACGGCGATCGTCGCTCACGTGCGGTCGGAATGTGTGGCAGCTCGAGCAAGCGCCCCATCCGTGAGGCGCGCCCCGGCGGACGGGGGTCCGCTCGAGATGGCACGCGACGTTCGTGCACCTCTTCGCCTCCGCGTCGTATCGCCGTGCGCCGCGAGCGAGCCTCCCGCGGCGGTCCGAGGCTGCGCGATCCTGTCCCGCCCGTTGGGCATGTGGAGCGGGTCTTCTTGCGGGCGGAGGGTCCGAAGTAGCCTGAGCATGACTCCGCCGCCGCCCGCAGCGCCCGACGCTCCGGCCGGCATCCTCGCGAGGTGGCCATGCAGATCCTGCAACCGTCCGGCTGGAAGAGACCTCGAGGCTACGCCAACGGAGTGGTCGCCCGGGGGCGGATCGTCTTCGTCGCGGGCCAGGTCGGCTGGAACGCCGAGGAGGAGAGGTTCGAGACGAGCGACTTCGCGGGGCAGGCCAGGAAGGCGCTCGAGAACGTCGCGGCCGTGCTCGCCGAGGCGGGCGCCGGCCCCGAGCACGTCTGCCGCATGACCTGGTACGTCGCCGACCGCCACGAGTACCGCGAGAGCCTGAAGGCCCTCGGGGCGGCCTACCGCGAGGTCATGGGGAGGAGCTTTCCCGCGATGACGGCGGTCCAGGTGGCCGGCTTCGTCGAGGAGGGCGCGAGAGTCGAGATCGAGGTCACGGCGGTGATCCCCGACGAGCCCGCCGCGGCGACGGCCCCTCCGCCCCTCGCCGGCGCGCGGTGAGCGGCGGTTCCCGGGCCGCGGCGGCCCGGATGCCTGCTACCCGGCGCGGGTGGCGACGGTCACGGCGTCGGCGCCCACAGTGCGCACTTGTGGTCCGCCGCGAATCCGGTCTCCATCCCCGGCACGGGCGGCACGAGCGAGCTCATCTCGTCGGTCGATGCGTCGTAGGCCGTCCCGTGGTGCGGGCTCGCTTGTCGGAGCGAACGACCGGCCGTAAGCTGCGCCGCGCCTTGATCTTCGATTCCCACGGGCACGAGGGAGAGCGCGTGAGCGAAGAGAGCTACCGGCGGAGCGCCTGGAGGGACAGGCGCAGGGCGCTCCGGCACGCCATCCGTGGCTCCTTCCGCGAGCTGGCATCGCGTTGGAGGATCCGCAGGCTCCTCCGAACCCGGCCGGAGCTCATGGTCGAAGTGGGGGCCGGGAACAAGGCCGGCGCGCACGGATGGATCACCATCGACATGACGGCTCGCTGCGACGTCTACTGGGACCTCAGGCGCGGGCTTCCGTTTCCGGACGGGAGCGTGTCCAGGATCTACTCCTCACACTTCCTCGAACACCTCAGCTATCCGGAAGCCCAGGTCTTCCTCGACGAGTGCCTGCGCGCCATGAAGCCGGGGGGGACTTTCTCCGTCTGCGTGCCGAACGCCCGCATCTATCTCGAAGCCTACGTTCGAGGCACGAACCTCGACGAGAGGCACTTCGGCTACAAGCCCGCCTTCCACGGGACCTCCCGGATCGAGTACGTGAACTACACCGCCTACATGGGTGGCGAACACAAGTACATGTTCGACGAGGAGAACCTCATCGCGATTCTCAGAGCCAAGGGGTTCCAGCGGCCCCGTCTGCGGGCGTTCGATCCCTCCCTCGACGACAAGGATCGCGACTTCGAGTCCATCTACGCGGAAGCCGAGAAGTAGCCGAGGATCTGGGGGAGCAGACGGCGGGGGCGACCAGCTCGATCGGCGATCTCGTTCACCCGGCGTCCCCTCGGCGCAGGCGCGCGCGGGTGGCACGCGAGGCGCCCGGGCCGGGCCGCACGGCGATGTCGCGGGCGCGGAGCGGCCGGCCGTCCTCCCCGAGCAGGCGGAGGCGCGGGATGGGCCTGCCGGTGCGGACGTCGAGGACGAGGAGCGGCTCGCGCCCCTCGCCGAACACCCAGCGATCTCCCCACTGCCGGAGCGCGGTCAGCACCGTGACGAGGTCCTTGCCCTTGGCGGTGAGCTCGTACTCGTAGCGGCGCCCGTGCACTCCGGCGTCCACGCGGCCGAGCACCCCGTGCCGCACGAGGTGGGCGAGCCGCTTGGCGAGGATGTTCTTCGAGATGTCCAGGCTCGCCTCGAAGTCCGCGAAGCGGCGCGTGCCGGAGAAGGCCTCGCGCACGATGAGCAGGGTCCACCAGTCGCCCAGGATCTCGAGGGACCGCGCCACCGAGCAGTTCTCGTCGCAAAAACGGGTGCGCACCCAAGAAAGGTTGCATCAAGAGACCAGATTTGTCGAGGCTCCCTTCATGCCTCCGACGACCGAATGGAAGCCCACCGCCTGCATCCTGTGCGAGTGCAACTGCGGGCTCGAGGTGGAGCTCGGCGGCGACGGAGGGCGCCACCTCGTCCGCCTGCGCGGCGACAAGCGCCATCCGACGTCCCGGGGCTATGCCTGCGAGAAGGCGCACCGCCTCGATCACTACCAGCACGGGCGCGATCGGGTGACCTCGCCGCTGCGGCGGCGGCCGGACGGCTCGTTCGAGGCGATCGACTGGGACACCGCCATCTGCGAGGTGGCGGCCCGCCTGGCTGCCGTGCGCGACGCCCACGGGGGCGAGGCGATCTTCTATTACGGCGGCGGCGGCCAGGGGAACCACCTGCCCGGCGCCTACTCCGCGGCGACGCGCCGCGCCCTCGGCTCGCGCTACCGATCGAGCGCGCTGGCGCAGGAGAAGACCGGCGAGTTCTGGGTCTCGCAGCGCATGATGGGAGCGATCACGCGGGCCGACTTCGAGCACTGCGACGTGGCGCTCTTCCTCGGCAAGAACCCGTGGCACTCGCACTCCATCCCGCACGCTCGCGTGACGCTCAAGGCCATCGCGGCCGACCCGAGCCGCACGCTCATCGTCGTCGATCCGCGGCGCACCGAGACCGCCGAGCTCGCCGACATCCACCTCGCCGTCCGGCCCGGCACCGACGCGTGGCTCCTCGCCGCCATGCTCGGCGTGCTGGTCGAGGAGTCCCTCGTCGATGGCGCGTTCCTCGCGGCGCACGTGCCGCCCGGCGAGGTGGAGCAGGTGCTGGCGGCGCTGCGGGCGGTGCCGATCGCGCTCGCCTGCGAGCGGGCCGGCCTCGACGAGGCCCTGGTCCGGCGCGCCGCGCGCGCCGTGGGGAAGGCGCGCGCGCTCGCCAGCTTCGAGGACCTCGGCGTGCAGATGAACCGGAACTCGACCCTGGTGAGCTACCTCCACCGGCTCCTCGTGTTCCTGACCGGGAGCCTGGGCCGGCCCGGCACGCACTACGTCCCGACCACGCTCGTCGACATCTCGGCGGGCTCGCACGGCCGCAAGAGCCCGGTGGTGGGCGCCCCCATCGTCAGCGGCCTCGTCCCGTGCAACGTGATCGCCGACGAGATCCTCACCGACCACCCGCGCCGCTACCGGGCCATGCTGGTCGAGGCGGCCAACCCGGCGCACTCGCTCGCCGACTCCAAGAGGATGCGCGAGGCCCTCGCCGCGCTGGACACGCTCGTCGTGATCGACGTGGCGATGTCGGAGACCGCGCGGCTCGCGCACTACGTCCTCCCCGCCGCGACCCAGTTCGAGAAGGCGGAGGCCACGTTCTTCAACTTCGACTTCCCGCGCAACGCCTTCCACCTGCGCGCGCGGCTCTTCCCGCCGCCTCCCGGGCCGCTGCCCGAGGCCGAGATCCACGCGCGCCTCCTCGAGGCGCTCGGGCTCGTGACCGAGGCGGATCTCGCGCCCCTGCGCGCCGCCGCGGCGGCCGGGCCGGCCGCGTACGCGGAGGCCTTCCTCGCCCGCGTGCTGCCCGACGCGCGCCTGGCGCCGCTCGCGCCGGTCCTGCTCTACCGCACGCTCGATCTGCCGGACGAGGTGCGCGAGGGCGCGGCGGTGCTCGGCCTCGTGCTCAAGGCCGCCGTGGAGCACGGTCCGTCGCTGGAGCGGGCCGGCTTCGGCGGGCCGCCCCTCGCCGCGGCGCAGGCGCTCTTCTCCGCGATCCTGTCCGGTCGCTCCGGCGTGGTGTTCGCGGTCGACGACTGGGCCGAGGTGCTGGGCCGCATCGCGACGCCGGACGGGAAGATCCACCTCGCCCTGCCGGACCTGCTCGCCGCGCTCGGCGAGCTGTGCCGCTCGCCGGCGGAGGCGCACGAGGCCGCGTTCCCCTTCGTCCTGTCCGCGGGCGAGCGCCGCGCCTTCACCGCCAACACGATCATCCGCGACCCGTCCTGGCGAAAGACCGACGCCGGCGGGGCGCTCCGCCTGAGCCCGGGCGATGCCGCCGCGCTCGGCGTGGTGAATGGCGACTCCGTGCGGCTCACCACGCGCCGGGATTCGCTCGTCGTCGCGGTCGAGGTGTCGGACGCCATGCAGCGCGGACACGTGTCGCTGCCCAACGGGCTCGGCGTTCGCTATCCCGACGGCGACCGGCTCGCCGCCACCGGGGTCGCGCCGAACGAGCTCACCGGAACCGAGGACCGCGACCCGTTCGTCGGGACCCCGTGGCACAAGCACGTGCCGGCGCGGATCGAGCGGGTGACGGGCGGGTGAGGTCGGCGGTTCATCTGGCCAACCTCACGACGCATCGCGACGGCGCGGGCGCCGGTTTCGCTCCGGGTGCGGGGGAGCCGAGACCCGTCCCAGATGGGGCTGGGGCCGCTGTGCGCCCGTAAACATCCTCTATTGTTGGGGATCTCCCACCTTTCGTGCCCCTCGAAGGGGTGTCCTAATCGTCCCATGAATGGGGGACAAGGCCCCGCCACGCCGATTTCGGGCAATCCCGCCCAACCGGCGAACGGAGGGGTCAGATGCGGAAGAACATGCTGCTCCGAGCGGCGGTAGGGATCGCCGCCATGCTGCTGTCGACCACCGCGCTCGCGTACTCGAGCTTCTACGACACGAACTGCTCGGGTTGCCACGCCACCTGGCCGACGGGTACCTCGACGTGCAATGGCTGCCACAAGCACGGCACGCACGACAGCGGCGGGTCGATCAACCTCACCGCCACGGCGAACAAGGCCTCGTATCAGCCGGGCGAGACGGTCAGCGTCACGATCAACGGCGGCTACCGCACCGGATGGGTCCGCGGCGTCCTCTTCGACCAGAGCGGCGCCGAGATCGCGCGCTCGCCGAGCGGCTCGTCGTTCCCGATCACGATCTCCGCGCCCGCGCCCACGACCTCGGGCACGTACACCTGGCAGGGCGCGTGGTACGGGAACAAGTACGACGCCGGCGGGGCCATCTTCGGCAACTGGACGGCCGACACGAAGAACACGAACCACGGCTGGGAGAAGATCGCGGTGACGGTGGTGGTCGCGGGACCGATCGCGCAGCCGAAGATCGCGCTCCAGCCGTCCTCGTTGCCGTTCGGCACCGTGAACGTCGGATCCACGGCCACGCAGACCGCGGCGGTCCAGAACACGGGGACGGCCGACCTCGTCGTGAGCTCGGTGGCTCGCTGCAACGGCACGTCGACCGAGTTCACGGCCTCGCCGGCGACCTCGTTCACCGTCGCGCCTGGCGGCAGCCAGACCGTGACCATCAACTACGCACCCATCGACACGACGACGGATTCGGGCTGCTTCCAGATCGCGAGCAACGACCCGGCGCTCGCCGTCGCCCAGCTCGCCGTGAGCGGCACCGGCGCGAATCCGCTCCCGCCGCCGGTCGCCGTGCTGGACGTCGACATCGGCCGGTTCTCGGTCGCGCCGAGGCGCGCGGACCTCTCGCGCGGCGGAACGGCCACGCCGAAGGCGTCGCTCGTGAACCCCGGGACCGTCGGCGGCAGCGTGACGGTCCAGGTCGACGGCGTGCTCACGGACGGCGCGGGGACGACGACGCCGGTGTACACGGCGACGCAGACGGTGACGGTGGCGGCCGGCGCGACGGCCAAGGTCGTGTTCCCGACCTGGACCCCCACGCTCCCCGGAACCATCACCTGGACGATCGTCGTCTCCGATCAGGACCCGGACCAGGACACCGCGACGGCCACGACCAGGGTCGTGCCGTAGCGATCCCCTCCCGAGCTCCACGACTTCGACAGGAGACATCCCGATGAAGAAGATCCTCGCGATGGTCGCGGCCGCCCTCGTGTCCGCCTGCGGCGGCTCGAGCAAGGACGGCGGCACCCCCAACACGAACCCCGGCGAGCCGAACAACACGATCGCCCAGGCGACGCAGATCACGGCCGGAACGCCCATCCTGGGGACGATCTCCACGGATGCGGACGTGGACGTCCACAAGCTCACCGTGCCGAGCGGCGGCGCCACCGTGCACATCCAGACGTTCGACCAGGGCGGCGTCAACTGCGACCCGACGAACGAGACGGTCGACACGAAGATCGTCGTGTACGACGGCGCCGGAACGAAGGTGGCCGAGTCGGACGACAGCGGCCTCATCTGGTGCGAAGACTTCGACGTGACGCTAGGTGAAGGCACGAACTACGTCGAGGTGGGCGGCTGGCCGCCCATACCCTTCGTCTACACGCTCAAGGTCAGCATCCGGTAGGCTGCGGGTTCCGCGGGGCGGCCCGGCGAATCGGGCCGCCCCGCCGGCTTCCTGCGGGCGCGCCGGCCGGGGGGGCCCCGGAGGGCGAGCCGCGGACCCAGCAACACCGCACCTCCGAGCTCGGCCTCATCGTCGCCCGAAGACCTGTTGCCGATGTCTCCACTCGGACCGCATCGCCGAGGTGCACGGACCGAGGAGCATCGCGCCCGTCACGGCACGAACGCGCGGACGATCCCGACGATGGCGAGCGGCGTCGCGAGGAGGACGCCGGCGGCGATGCGCGCACGCCCGGGCCGCCCGACGACGAGGAGCAGGCTCCCCGCGAGCAGCCCCGAGGCGAGGAGGATGTCGATCGGGTAGAGGGCGCGGATCACGTCCCGCAGCAGGACCCGGACCGCAGGCGGCAGGGGATCGCGAATCAGGTCCGGCACGCGCGCGCGGACCAGGTCCTCCGACGCGAGGACCGCAGCGAGCAAGGCGATCGCGATCACGACCCAGCGCGCCAGGGAGACCTTGATCAGCAGCTCGAGCCCCAGCACCGCGAGGAGCACCATGGCTGCAACGAGCGGCCAGCGGTGCTCGGTCACGGGGTGCCGCGCAAAGCCGATCGCGAGGACCAGGCTCGTCACGCCCATGACCGCCCCGGCGACGAAGCTCCCGAGGGGAAACTCCGGCTCGTACTCCGGCGCGGCCGCCTGCGCGCGCGCCTGCGCGCGCTTCCTCGGACGGCTCACCTCGGTTTCGACCGGCATCCCGCACCGCGGGCACAGCCAGTCGGGCCGTCGCGTGTGCGCCAGCTCGCAGGAGGGGCAGTACGCAGGCTCGGCGCCGGGGCTGACGGAGTGAGGTGGGTCGAGCGCGGACATGTCGCGGCGTGGCGCGGGCGGTCGGCTGGGATGACATCACGTGTCAGCGGACCGTAGCAAGAGCGGAGCAGCGCGGACAGCGCCCCCGGTCGCAGGGTTCCCGAGCCCTCGTCGCGACTGTGCCCGTCCTCGGCGGCCACGCCGTCGACCTCCCCTGGCTGAACGAGGCTGGCAGAGCGCGGCGGCGATGTCCGGCCGCCGCTGCAGCGGCGGCTGCAGCGCGGCGCTAATGCTTCGGGGAGAGCCGGAGGCGGCCATGGCGGACGACGAGAGAGCCCGGGCGGAGCGCGAGGCCCGGGCGGAGATGGAGGCGCGAGGCGGCGCCGCGCGCGCCCGGGAGCTCCTTCGGCGGCGGCGGGTCGCGGTGCTCGCGACCGCATCCGCGAGGCACGGCGGAGCGCCGTTCACGTCGCTGGCGCCCTTCGCGCTCTCGGCGGCGGGTGAGCCCGTCCTGCTCCTCTCCGCGCTCGCCCAGCACACGCGGAATCTCGAGGCCGACCCGCGAGCATCGCTGTTCGTGCACGATCCAGCCGCGGAGGAGGAGGACCCGCGCACGGCCGAACGCCTGTCGATCGTCGGGCGGGTGGCTCGCGTCTCCGCTGCCGACGAGCCCGACGCCCGCTCCCGCTACCTCGCGAGGCACCCGGAGGCGCGCGGCCTCTTCGCCCTCGACTTCTCGCTCTACGTCCTCGCCATGGAGGAGGCGCAGCTCGTGGGTGGTTTCGGCTCGGCGGGGTGGCTGACGGGCGAGGCGCTCCGCGGACCATCGCCCTGACCGCCGGCGGTGGCGGACGGCTCGCCGCGCTCTCCGCATCGCTGGCCGTGGTAGGAAGGGCCCGAACATGAAGCTCATCCTCTTCGGCGCCACCGGCATGGTCGGCTCCGGCGCGTTGCGCGAGGCCCTGGCCGACCCGGGCGTGGAGTCGGTGCTCAGCGTCGGCCGCCGCCGATGCGGCGTCGATCACCCCAAGCTGCGCGAGCTCCTGCTGCCCGACCTCTTCGACTTCGCCGCCGTCGAGCCACGGCTCACGGGCTGGGACGCCTGCATCTGGGCCGTGGGCGTGAGCTCGATGGGCCTCGACGAGCCGGCCTACGCCAAGGTGACCGAGGAGCTCACCCTCCGGTGGGCGCGCGCCCTCCTGCGGCTCAACCCCGGCTTCAGCTTCTGCTACTGCTCGGCCATGGGCGCCGACGGCGGCTCCATGTGGGCGCGCGTGCGGCGCCGCGTCGAGGGCGAGCTGAAGGCGATGCCCTTCCGCCATGCCGGCTGCGTGCGGCCCGGCTTCATCCGCCCGGGGCCGGGCATCCGGAGCTCCGTGAAGATCTACCAGGCGTTCATCAGCCTCCTCGCCCCCGTGTTCCCGCTGCTGGTGAAGGGCCTGCCCGGCCTGGTCACGACCTCGGAGCGCCTCGGCCGCGCCATGCTGCGCGTCGTCGAGGGCCGCGCGGATAAATTCATCCTCGAGTCCGCCGACATCAACCGGCTCGGCGCGTGAGGGTTGCGGAAGGATTCGCGCTCAGGCCCCTCCGAAGGCCCGCGACGGGGCCATGGACGGGGCCTGGTGCCCGGCGCAGCGTGGCGTCGCACGCTCGGTGCCGGCGACGAAAGGGGCGGCAGGCATGATCGACCACCTCGACCACATCGTGCTCACGACGACGGACAAGGCGGCGTGCATCGACTTCTACACGCGCGTCCTCGGCATGACGCTCGAGACCTTCGGCGCCGGGCGCAGCGCGCTCCGCTTCGGCGACCAGAAGATCAACCTGCACGAGAAGGGCAAGGAGTTCGAGCCGAGGGCGCACCTGCCGGTCCCCGGCGCGCTCGACCTGTGCTTCATCGCGCGCGTCCCGCTCGACGAGTTCATCGCGCACCTGGGCCGGCTCGGCGTCCCCATCGTCGAGGGGCCGGTGCTGCGCACGGGCGCGGCGTTCAAGCTCCGCTCGGTGTACCTCCGCGACCCGGACCTGAACCTCATCGAGGTCTCCGAGCGCGCGGCGGAGTGAGCGGCTCAAGGAGGGCGCGGCATCCCGCGCGCGGAGCGATCGGCGGCACCGCGTCGCCCTCCGCCGCCGTGCGCAGCTGCGTCGAGGCGAGATCCACGTTCGGTGAGTATGGGCCGCTCGAGCTTGGAATCCAACGCGCGCCCCGTCGAAGAGAAGTCCCTGCCGGGCGCCGCTCGTAACGGTCGCACCGCGCGCCGCCCGCGTCGCTTCCGCCTTGCGCTGTAGCGCTGAAGGCTCCGCGCCCCGTTTCGCGAGCGTGGCGACCGGCTGAAGCGATTCCGGCTTCCACCAGGGGTCTTCCGCCCTGGCGCCGTCCGTCGAAACGGAGCCGCCTCCGCGATCACCACCACTCCCAGGATGAGTGGCCGTGGAGGGCGAGCCGCGGAGCCCAGCAACGACCGCGTGCGCGCAGGGCGATAGAAGGCACTGCAGCCGGGCCGGCGCGAGCCGACATGACGCCGCCCGCGCGCGAGACCGGCCGCCGTCAATCGCCCCGGATCGCGAAACCACCGAACCAGCCGGTCGGCATCGCACCCGGCACGTTGAGGTGCCCCGTGAGGGACGTCCGGAATGCCTGCCCCGCGTTGCTCGCCGCGGCGCAGGCGCGCGCCCAGGCTGGCGCCGCCTCGGTCACGGCGTTCACGTTCACGACCGTGAACGCGCTCGTCACCGTGTCGACTACGACTTGCTGCTGGAGCGTGGCGCGAAGCACCGGCGTCCCGGCGCGGAACGAGTCGGGCGCGCCGAAGTCTCCCGCGGACGTGGCGAGGTAAATTGTCGTCGTGCCGGTGCGCTCGACGACCCGGAGCGGCCCATTCGCGGTGGACCGGATGGTCGTCGCCTCCGTGTAGAACGTGTACGTCTCTCCCGGGGCGCCGCACGCGCCGGGGAGCAAATTACCGTACTGGATGGACGCCGCCGGCGAGGCGTTCACGACCTGCCCTACGTACCCCATCAGGATTCCCGACCTCCACTCGTCGTCCGCCGCCGCGAGCCGCACCGCCGCCAGGAGCGCGAGCGCGCTGGCGATCCGCCACCTGTTCGTCGTCATCGTCGTTCCCTCTCTTCGGGTTCGCGGTAATCGGTGCGTCCGGTGAGGTCTTCCGCGCCATCGAGCGGCCCTGAAGCTTTCGTGAAGCGCGCGTGAAGCGCCGGAATGTCGGGCTTTCCGCGGTTAAGGGGAGGGCGGGAGGGCGAGCATGGCACTTCTCGGCACGCGCTACGGCTTCGCCGAATTCGAGATCGACGTCGCCCGGTACGAGCTCCGTCGCGCCGGGATGCCCGTGCGGATCGAGAAGCTCCCGTTGGAGCTCCTGCTCTTCCTCATCGAGCGCCGCGGTGAGCTCGTCACCCGCGCGGAGATCGCGGAGCGGCTCTGGGGAAAGGGCGTCGCGCTCGAGACCGAGCCGGGCATCAACACCGCCGTCCGCAAGGTCCGGGCGGCGCTCGGGGACGATCCGGACGCGCCGCGGTTCCTCAAGACGGTCGTCGGCAAGGGGTACCGTTTCGAAGGGGAGGTGACGGTCGGGACGGGGGAGCGTGGGACGTCGGCTCCCCTGATCCCGACCGCCACCCCGCCCTCGGCCTCGGCTCCGGCAACATCCCCGGCCCGCACAGCCGGCCCCTCCCGCCGTGCTCGCGCCGCGGTCGCCGCCGTCCTCGGCCTCGCGCTCCTCGCCACCGCCGCCGCCGGGGTCCGGCGGTGGCAGAACCGCCCTCGGCCGGGCCCGCCCACGATCGCGGTACTCCCCCTCGAAAACCTCTCCGGTGATCCCGCGGAGGACTACTTCGCCGATGGAATGACGGACGCGCTCATCGCGCAGCTCGCGCGCTTGCAAGGGCTGCGCGTCATCTCGCGGACCTCGTCCCTGCAGTACCGGCGCGCGCGGCAGCCCGTCCGCGAGATCGCGCGCGCACTCGGGGCGGACGCCGTCGTCGAAGGGGCCGTCGCCCGCTCGGGCGGGCGCGTCCGGATCACCGCCGAGCTCGTCGACGCGCGGACCGACCGGCACGTGTGGGCCGAGACGTACGAGCGCGCGCTGCAGGACGTCCTCGACGTGCAGGCGGAGGTCGCGACGAACGTCGCCCGCCGCGTGCTCGTCGCGCTCTCGCCGGACGACGCACGGCGCCTCCGGGCGAGCGGCGGCGCCGTCGACCCGGCGGCGTACGACGCGTACCTTCGCGGCCGCGCGCTGTGGGGCCACCGGAGCGAGGCAGCGCTCACCGACGCGGTGAAGCGCTTCGAGCGCGCCATCGAGCTCGACCCGGGGTTCGCGCGCGCGTGGTCGGGGCTCGCCGACGCGTACGCGGCGCTCGGTTACACGAGCGTGCGTTCGCCCGAGGAGACGTTCCCGCGCGCCAGGTCGGCGGCGCTCCACGCGATCGAGCTCGACCCGACCCTCGCAGAGGCGCACGCCGTGCTCGCCTACTGCCGCCTGTACGGCGACTGGGACTGGGCAGCCGCCGAGGAGGGATTCAGGACGGCGATCACGCTCGACCCGAGCTCCGCGGCGGCGCACCACGGGTACAGCGTGCTGCTCACGGCGCGGGGGCGCGACGACGAGGCGGCGGCCGAGATCGAGCGTGCGCGCGCGCTCGACCCGCTGTCGGTCGCGATCCAGACGGACATCGGGTTCGAGCTCTACTACGCCGGCCGCTATAACGACGCCGTCGCGCAGCTCCGCCGCGTGCTGCGGACGAGCCCCGCGTTCCCGCTCGCGCACCTCTGGCTCGGGCGCGCGGAGGAGGAGCGACAGCGCTGGGACGACGCGATTGACGAGCTCGCCCGAGCCGAGCGCGCCCTGCCCGAGTGGGCGGTGGCGATCGCGGCGCTCGGGCACGCCCAGGGCGCAGCGGGGCGGACCGACGAGGCCCGGGCGGCGCTCCGCCGCCTCGAGGCGCTCTCGTCGCGGAGGTACGTGACCCCGTACGGCGTCGCGCTCGTGCACGCCGCGCTCGGGGAGGACGACGCGGCGTTCCGCTGGCTCCGCCGGGCGTACGACGAGCGCGCGCACTGGCTCGTCTGGCTCTCGCGCGACCCGCGGTTCTCCTCGCTCCGGCGCGACCCGCGCTTCGCTGATCTCGTCGCGCGGATCCAGCGCTAGACGATCGGCGGTCGCCGGCGTTTTCGACGGCGATGAGGGGCGCTGGGCAGGCGTGCGCAGCGGCCCGCTGGTCCTCACGCCCTGTCCCGTGGGCTACCGCGTGACCGGAAAGATCAAGGCCCCCGAGATCCGTGTGGGATCCGGGGGCCTCAGTCCGTCTAACAGTGGTTGCGGGGGCGCGCACCCCGGAGCTTCAAACCGCTGTCCTCCTGCCTTCTCGTGGGTCGTCGGTGAACTGGGCGAAGCGGTACGGTTCGCGCAGCCGAGCCAGCACCGGGTGGTCGCCTCAGAGCGAGCGCCGCAGGGAGTGCTGGAAGCGCTCCGGCGGCACTCGCCTCCCTCGCCGTGGGCCAGAGTGCTCGCCGAGGTGGCCGAGGATGCCGAGGCGCGCCGCGAGCGCGACGGGCGCGCGTCGGACGAGCGGGCGCGCCTTGAGGGGGAGCTGACCGCGGTCGCGGCGAGGATCGAGAAGGTCGCCGATGCCATCGCTCGCATCGGCTACTCGGAGCCGCTGGAGCGGAAGCTCAAGACTGAGGAGCAGAGGGCACGCGAACTCCGCGCCGAGCTGGCCGAGGCCGCAGGGGCTCCGCCGCGCTCCGGTCGCGCGAAGCTCGCGGCGGCTCGCCTCGCCGAGCGGCTCCAGGAGCTGGCACACGTAGCCGCGAAGAAACCCCGTGAGGCGCGCGCCGCGCTCGCCCAGGTCGTCGAAGCCGTCGTCCTCGCACCCCAGGCCAACGGGAGGCTCAAGGCCACCCTGCGGCTCCGAAACGAAACGGCCGCCCTCGCGAGCGGCCGTCCGTTTGAAACATCGAGTTGCGGGGGCGCGATCTGGTCGAAAGCGGACCTGCTTGCATTCGCACCCTCGCTGCGTCCCGCGCGGGCGCCCTGAACTCCTTCAAACCGTGGCGCCCAGATCATCTTCCGTCCTTCGGTTCCTCATCGAATTTCGCTGCTTCGGCGGGCGAGACCGTCCTCAGCCTCGTCAGGAGTGAGGCCGCAGCGTCCGCCTTCCCCGAGGCGCGGTAGGCACGAATCAGGCTCGCCATGACCCAGGGTTGGTCGGGCCGGAACTGGAGGCTCATGTCATACGCCTCGATGGCCAAGTCGTACTGGCCGCGGGCGTGAGCTCTGTAACCCACGGTCGACCACCAGGTGGCCGACCATGGGCAGACGAAGCTGATGCCGAGTGCGAGCAGGATCAGGACGATCGCCCCGGCCTTCGCCAAGCGGGGCCTCCTTCCCATCACGACGGCTTCCGCAGCCACTGCTCCGAACAGGAGGCCGCCCAGGTGAGCCCCATTCCCCACCGCGTGCGTCAAGACGACCCAGCACCCGACGAACCAAGAGGCGAAGAGGATCCCGGTCTTCGGCGTGAAGACCGATCTCAACTCGGCGCTCTTGCTCCTCGCCAGCCACCCGAATCCGAACACGGCGAATGCCATTCCGGAAGCGCCCACTCCGACGTTGTCGAAGATCGCCAACTGAAAGGACGAGCTCACGAGTGCAGACGTGAGTAGGAGTAGCCCCATCATGAGCGGCCCGAACGCCGCCTCAATCGCCCGCCCGAGAGTCCAAAGCCAGTAGACGTTCAGCGCCAAGTGCCACAAGGCTTGATGGATGAAGGCTGAAGCGAGCAGGACCCAAGCCGCCCCGGACCAAACCTGGAACGCGTCGCCACGGTAACCCCACGATGCGAAAGGCGCCGCGTTTGGCGTGAAGGAGATCACCGCGAAAAGAGCCACCATCGCGACGCACGCCGTGACTGTGACCCACGGCACTCGGCGCTTTGGGATCGCCGCTCCCGCAGGTGGCTGACGCTGGCCGGTCCCGCTGACCGGAGAAGTGCCGTGCGCAGCCTCTTGTCCCATGCCGTCCGTTCCCGAACTCGCGCCCAAAGAGTCTGGCGCCCACGCTACGGCGCAGCGAGCGCGGACGCGAGCCCTTGCGTGTCGGCGAGCGAGGACACCCGAGCGCCCCCTTTCTCGTCGTGGCCAAGGTCGCGCACACATGCTTGGCCCGTAACTGGAGTTACCGATGATCCTCAGCTCGCTCGAACGAGATCCTTCAGCTTCCCGAGCACGCCCTGTTGCCTGCTGCGCTCGGCGTCTTCGGTTTCTCGCTGCTCGCGCTCGACGTCCTCGTGGGTCTTCCCACTTGCCCTGTCTGCGCAGCTCCTCGATCTCGAGCCGGCCCTTCTCCTGTGCCGCCGCCTGGGCCGCTTCCGCCTCCCTCGCCTTCCGTTCGGCCTCTGCCCGCGCCTTCGCGGCGGCCGCCGCGCTCGCGCGCAGCTCCGCAACCCACGGCATCTCCGCGGGCCGCTCTCGCGCCTCCGCGGTCGCGAGGACCTTGCGGAGCTTCGAGGCCGCCTGCTCGACGGTGAGCACCTCCAGGAAGTCGACGAGCTGGTTCTCGTTGAACGTCTCCCGGAAGAAGTGCACCGCGAGCTTCCATATGTTGTCGGCTCGCTTCGCTGACCGCGTGATGATGAGCACCTTCGGCCGGCGCAGCTCGTCGCCCTTGAAAGCGTCGAGGTAGTTAACTCCGCCGCTGCGACCAGTGGCGCCCTGGCAGGTCCAGCCCGCGCGGCTCCCAGAAACAGTCATGCGCGCGACGGAGCTTGTCGAGGATGGTCCTCGTCTCCTTCGCACCGGCGACGGGCTCGGTCCCCCGGTCCCACTCGATGAAGTACAGGGTGCAGTTGTACGTATCGGTCTCAAGGACCGCGTCGGGGTCGTACGCGAGCGCGAGCCCCGGCTTCTCGGTGAACCGACCGTACTCGTCCTTGCGTCC
>DATDDC010000167.1:0-2913 GCA_036523995.1 Anaeromyxobacter sp. | reverse complement strand
CCCGGAGGGCGACGCGCGCCACGCGGCACCGCGAGGAAGGCGGAGCCGGCCGGAGCTCGCGCCGCCGCGCCCCTCGACACGGGCCGTCCGCGCCGGCGGAAGCTTCAGCCGTCGGACGAGCCGAGGCCGTACTTCTTCAGCCGGTCGATGAGCGCGCTCCGGCTCATGCCCAGCCTGCGCGCCGCCTCGGACTGGTTGCCGCCCGTCCTGGAGAGAGCCTGCGCGACGAGGTTGCGCTCGAACGCGTCCACCTGCTCCCTCAAGGTCAGCGCGCCCTCGGGCGGAGGCTCGGCGTCCGGCTCCGCCGCCGACCCCGCCGGAGCGCCGGCGAACGCCTCGACGCCCAGCTCGCCGCCGCCGCTCATGGCCACGATGCGCGCCACCGCGTTCTCGAGCTGGCGCACGTTGCCCGGCCACTCGGCCCGCCTGAGCGCCTCGATGAGCTCGGGAGAGAGGGAGACGCCCTCGATCCCGAAGCGCAGCGCGTAGCGGCGCGCGAACTCGGCCGCGAGAGCGGGGATCTCCTCGCGCCGCTCGGCCAGCCCCGGCACGACGAGCTCGACCACCGCCAGCCGGTAGTAGAGGTCCTCGCGGAACCGGCCCGCGCGCACGTCGGCCGACAGATCGCGGTTCGTGCAGGCGATGACGCGGACGTCGACCTTCTCCACCCGCCCGGCGCCCACCGGCTGGATCTCCCCTTCCTGCAGCGCGCGGAGGAGCTTCGCCTGGACCGGCGGCGCCAGCTCGCCCACCTCGTCCAGGACGAGGGTCCCGCCGTCGGCCTCCGCGAGGAAGCCGCGCCGCGCCTGGGTGGCGCCCGTGAACGCCCCGCGGGCGTGGCCGAAGAGCTCGGCCTCCGCCAGCTCGCCGGGGATGGCGGCGCAGTTGAAGCGGACGAGCGGCCCCGGCGCGCGGCGGCTCTCGGCGTGCAGCAGCGAGGCGACGAGCTCCTTGCCCGTGCCGGTCTGCCCGCGCACGAGCACCGTGATGTCGCGCGGGGCCACGCGCGACACCGCCTCGAGCAGCCGCCGCATGGCCGGCGACTCCGCCACGATGCTCTTCCCCAGCGCCTTCTCGGCGGAGAGCCGCCGGTTCTGCACGCGCAGGGCGCGCGCCTCGAGCGCCCGCTCGAGGACGAGGGCCATCTCGTCGACGTCGAAGGGCTTGGTGACGTACTCGTAGGCGCCGGTCTTCATGGCGCGCACGGCGAGGCGCTCCGAGCCGTGGGCGGTGATGAGGACGACCGGCAGGAGCGCGTCCCGCTCGCGGATGGCGTTCAGGAGCTGGACGCCGTCCATCTCGGGCATGGCGAAGTCGGTCACCACCGCATCGACGCCCTCGAGGCGTTCCAGGGCCTCCCGGGCGGACCGCGCCAGCACCGCCTCGTACCCGCGCGCCTCGGCGAGCTCCTTCAGGGCGAAGAGCATCGCCGCTTCATCGTCAACGAGCAGCAGGCGCGCCATCGCTCCTCCCTTCCCGAGGCCGGACGGGCAGCGTGCCCAGCGCCGTGGTGCCTTCACCCTCCGTGCTCGCGTACTCCAGCGCTCCACCGTGCTGGACGAAGGCGGCGCGGGCCATGGCGACGCCCAGGCCGGTGCCCGCCTCGCGGGTCGTGAAGAAGGGGGTGCCGATGCGCTCGAGGACTTCCTTCGGCATCCCCCGCCCGGAGTCTCGCACCGTGACGTGGACGGCGCCCTCGCGCTCGCCGATCTCCACCTGCACGCTGCCGCCGCGGGGCGTGGCCTCGAGCGCGTTCGCCACGAGGTTGAACAGCGCCTCCTTGAGACGTCGCGCGTCGACCTCGGCCCGCGCCCGGCCCCGCCTTCGCAGCGCGACGCCCGCGTGCGCCGCCTGCGGCCCCAGGATGAGCATCACCTCGTCGGCCAGCGCGCCGAGGTCGAGCGGCTCGAAGCGGAGCTTCTCCAGGGGCCGCGAGAACGAGAGGTACTCCTTCAGGATGCCGCTCATCCGCTCGATCTCGGCCTCCGCGACCTGAAGCCTCTCGCGCGACCTCTCGTCGGCCGCGTCGCGCGCCGAGAGCTGGACCAGGGTCTTGATGGCTCCGAGCGGGTTCTTGAGCTCGTGCGAGAGCTGCGCGCCGAGCTGCTCGAGCTCCCGGGCGCGGGCCAGCGCCTCGGCGGCGAGCTGGCCGCGGGCGCGATCGATCTCGCCGCGGACCGCGTCGAGCGCGCGGGTCATCATCACGAACATCCCCGCGTTCGTGGCCGCCACCGCGATGACCATGAGGGCCGTGAGGATGGAGAGCGCCGGCTCGGAGACCTGCGGGCCGAACCACTCCGCCGGCAGGAGCGCCATCGCCAGCGCCGCGGCGCCGATCATCCCCAGGGCCCAGCTCGCGGCGCGCGACCAGCCGTAGCTCTGGAGGATGCCGGTGAACGGCCCGATGACCGCGACCAGGAACGGGCTTCGCAGCCCGCCCGTCAGCGCCACGATGGCCACGTGCGTGGCCGTCGCGACGACCGGCTCCACCGAGATGTCCCGGATCCGGACCCGCGCGAGCACCGACGCCGGAGACGTGCGCGGGATCATGCTGGCGAGCAGCGCCGCCGCCGCGACGATCCGCCAGGTCGGATAGTCCGCGAGCCACAGGCCGGCGACGAAGATCGCGGAGACCGCGACCACGGCGAGCGGAAAGGCGTGCGCCGAGCGCGGCCGGCCCGGCGGCGACGGGCTTGCTTCGCGCGGGAGCATGCCCGCTGCGTTCGCAAGACCCGCGCCACCCCCGGGGATGGGGTCCTTCATGGCATCCAGTATGCGCGCCCGCGGCGCCGAGGGGACTCGGTTCCGCGCGCCTGCCGGATCGGCGGTCGGCCTGTATGCAAGTCCGGCAGCGACCGGGGGCTCGCGCACCGGTCGGCCGGCCGCCCTTCGGGCGAGCCCGGGGCAGCAGGG
>DATDDC010000166.1:0-1568 GCA_036523995.1 Anaeromyxobacter sp. | reverse complement strand
AGGCGGAGGAGCGCGAGGGCGCCGTCGCCGCGACCGCGCCGGTCCGCCCGGGCGCCCACGTCCGCCGCAAGGGCGAGGACATCCGCGCCGGCGAGACCGTGCTCCGCGCCGGCACGATCCTCGGGCCGGCCGAGGTGGCCTGGCTCGCCTCCTCCTCGCGGCTCTGCGCGCGGGTCCATCGCAGGCCGCGCGTGGCGATCCTCTCGACGGGCGACGAGCTCGTGCCGCCGGGCGAGCCGCTCGGGCCGGGCCAGATCCACGACTGCAACGGGCTCGCCGTCGCCGCCGCCGTGAGGCAGCTCGGCGGCGAGGCGGCCGTGCTCGGGATCGCGCGGGACGAGCGCGCGTCCCTGCACGCGCTGCTCGAGGAGGGGCTGCGCGCCGACGTCCTCGTCACGACCGCGGGCGTCTCGATGGGCGATCGCGACTTCGTGCGCGACGTCCTCGACGCGCTCGAGGTGAAGCAGGTCTTCTGGAAGATCGACATCAAGCCGGGGCGCCCCACCGCCTTCGCGGTGCGGGGGAGCACCTGCGTCTTCTCCCTGCCCGGCAACCCGGTGTCGACGCTCATCACGTTCGAGGAATTCGTGCGCCCGGCGCTCCTGCGCATGATGGGTCACCGCCACGTCCTGCGCCCCACCGTGCGCGCGACCTTCCAGGACGAGATCGCGCGCAAGCCGGGCCGCGTCTCGTTCCTGCGCGTCCGCCTGGAGCGGCGCGGAGCGGAGCTCCTCGCCTGGAGCGCCGGCAACCAGGACACGGGCATCGTGAGCACGATGCTGCGGGCGGACGGGATCGCCGTCGTCCCGGCCGAGAGCGGCGATCTCCGGCCCGGGGCCGCGGTGGACGTGCAGATCCTCCGCGCCGGCTTCGGAGGCTCGCGGGCGTAGCGAGGACCCGATGCGCGACCCCTACTCGAGCGGCGCCAGGGCCATCGGGATCGTGCTCCGCACCTCCCACCTCTTCGCCATGGCGATCTTCCTCGGCGGCGTCCACCTCGGCGCCGCCGCGGCGTCGATCCGGCCGTGGCGGCTCGCCACCGTCGCGACGGGCGCCGTCCTGCTCCTCGCCGAGATGAGCCACGGGCGGGGGTGGATCCACCAGGTCCGCGGCGTGGCGGCCGCGGCGCACGTCGGGGTCCTGGCGCTCCTGGCCTTCGGCGGCATGGAGCGCCCGGCGTGCACGCTCGCCCTCGTCATCGGAGCGCTGGGCAGCCACGCGCCGCGCTCCATCCGCAAGTTCTCGCTGCGGTACGGCCGCGCCGCCGACGGGGAGCGGGGATGAGCGCCGAGGGGCCCATGCGGACGCTCCGGGACGCCCTCGGGCGCGACCTGCACTACCTGCGCCTCTCGGTCACCGACCGGTGCAACTTCAAGTGCATCTACTGCCTGCCGAACGGCTGCCCGCGCGGCTCCGGCGAGGAGCCGCTCTCGCTCGCGGAGATCGACCACCTCGTGCGGGGCTTCGCCGGGCTCGGGTTCTGGAAGGTCCGCCTCACCGGAGGCGAGCCCACGCTCCGTCCCGACATCGTCGAGATCGTGCGGCGCATCGCCCGCACGCCGGGCATC
>DATDDC010000165.1:0-3697 GCA_036523995.1 Anaeromyxobacter sp. | reverse complement strand
GCGAAGGCGGCGTCGAGCTCTTTCACGGTGCGAGCCGAGAGGGCGTTGCGCACCTCGGGCCGCCGCACCGACACGACCGCCAGCTCGCCGTCCCGCTCGACCACCACGTTTCGGTGGAAGTGCGCGAGGCGCCGCTCGCTGATGCTCTCCGGGACCTGGAAGCCGGGGTGGGCCGCGGCGTACGCGGTGCAGATCCGGCGCACCTCGTCCGCGCCGAGATCCACTGCGAGCTCGAGGATCCCCTTCGCGTAGCCGAGGGCGTTCCGGGTGAGCCAATTGAGGTCCGAGGCCCCGCAGATCCGCTGGTCGAGGACGAAGTAGGTCCGCGCGAGGAGTACCGCCAGGATCCGCTCACGGATCTGCCGCGCCACCTCGGCCGGGCACGCCGGGTCGCCGGGCTTCCCCGGCTCGTGCCAGGGCTTCGGACCCCGCGCCGCGAAGATCGGCGGCGGCTCGAACCAGGCGCTCCCGGTCGGCGCGTCGCGCATGAGCTCGAGGCAGTGGATGTTGAGGTGGTTCCCGGCGGTCAGGTCGATGACTCGAAACGGGCCGCCGCCGCCGACCGCGGCGTCGACCACCGCGTCGACCTGCGCGGGCGTGGCGAGCCCCTCGGCGACCATGCGCGCCGCCTCGGCGCAGTAGTTCACGAAGATGTCGTCCGCGGCGAAGCACGGGACGTCGGCGGTGACGATGGGCACCTTTCCGAGCTGCCGGAGCAGGGCGAGCATCCGTCGCCCCTTCCCCTCGTCGCCAGATTGAACCACCTCAATCGGGAGCGAGCGGTGCGCCGGATAGAACGGGTGATTGACGAAGCAGCGCCCGGGATGGCGCGCCCGCGCGGCGATCCTGGCCCGCGGCAGGCCGGAGGTCGCGAACCCGATGAGGCAGTCCTCCCCGACGACGTCCTCGAGCTTGGCGAGGATCGCGCGCTTGGTGTCGAGGTCTTCGCTGGCCGCCTCGAGCACGTATTCGCAGCCGGCGAGCTTCCCGAGGTCCAGCGTCGGCACGAGGGCCTGCCGGAGCGCCTCCGCCTCCTTCGCGGAGAGCTTCCCCCGGGCGCGCGCCTTCTCGACGTAGTTGCCGATGCGCGCGGCCCCCGCGTCGAGGGCCTCCTCGCGGATGTCGTGGAGGTAGACGGTGCCGCCGACCTTCGCGATGGCGGTCAGGAAGCCGTAGGCGAGGTCGGGACCGATCGATCCCGAGCCGATCACTCCGATGTTCATGGCTGCGCCCGCTGTCCGTTGAGGGTTGGGTGACGCTGCGAACCTTGCGATCCGGCGGCTACCCGGCGGCGGCGACGCGAGGCCGGCTCCCGCGCACCGCGCCCGACTGGAGACGGACGTGCCCGAGGATCGCGCAGCCGAGCGCCGCCGTGTACTGCGGGAGGTCCCCCGCGGGGACGCACGTCTCCATCTTCAGCTCCTCGGAGATCGCCTGGGCGAACCGGCCCCAGCGCAAGATCCCGCCCACGAGCGTCAGCTTCTCCTCGATCCTCACCCGCTTGAGGAGCTGCACCGAGCGCTCCATCAGCGACATGCCCGCGCCCAGCATGATGTTGTCCGGGGAGACGCTGTTGCTCAGGTGGTTGATCACCTCCGACTCCGCGAAGACCGTGCACACACCCGAGATCGAGACCGCCTCGGTGGCGTTGTCGAGCAGCCCGTCGATGTCCGCAGTGTCGAACCCCATGTAGCGGACCGTCTTCTCGAGGAACGTCCCGGTCCCGGAGGCGCACTTGTCGTTCAGGCGGAAGGTCTTCACTCGCTTGGAGGCGTCGATGCGGCTCGCCTTCATCGTCTGCCCGCCGATGTCCAGGATCGTCCGGGTCCCCGGGAAGAGGAACGCGGCGCCGCGGGCCGCGGCGGTGAGGTCCGTCACCTGGAGGTCGCGGTCGGCGAACTGGTGGCGGCCGTAGCCGGTCGTGGTGCAGTAGGCGATGTCGGCCTCGGGGATGCCCGCGAATCCCGCCGTCTCCGCCTTCACCGCCGCCGCGACCTCCTGCAACCGGGCGCCGCTCGCCCGCATCGCGCGCGCGACGATCCGGTGCTGGTCGTCGAGGAGGAGGCCCTTGGTGTACGTCGACCCGATGTCCAGCCCGAGCGTGTACGTCATCTCTCAGCCCTCCCGCCGGGTCGCGACCGCGCCCGCCCGCACGGCGTCCCGCGCGAAGAGCGCGGCGCCGAGCGCGCCCATGTAGTGGCTCTCCTGACTCACGTTGAGCTTGGTCTCGAGGATCTCCTCGAGGGCCCGCACCATCCCGGAGTTGTTGGCGACGCCGCCGGTGAAGGTGATCTGCTGCTCGAGCCCCACCCGCCGGAGCAGACCGAAGGAGCGCGTGGCGATGGACTTGTGCACGCCCCAGAGGATGTCCTCGACGGACTTCCCCCGTCCGAGCCATGAGAGCACCTCCGACTCCGCGAACACGGTGCAGGTAGTGCTGATCTTCACGGGCTTGCTCGACATGATCGCGGTCGGCCCGAGGTCGTCGAGGGTCATCCCCAGCGCCTTCGCGGCCGCGCCGAGGAAGCGGCCGGTGCCCGCGGCGCACTTGTCGTTCATGCAGAAGTCGACGATCTCGCCGTCGTCCTTGACGCGGATGGCCTTGCTGTCCTGGCCGCCCATGTCGATCACGGTCCGGGTCCCGGGGAACATGTGGACCGCTCCGCGGCCGTGGCAGGAGATCTCCGTCACTTGCTTGTCGCCGAAGGTCACCTTGTACCGGCCGTACCCGGTGCCGACGACGTAGCGCACCCGCTCGGTGGCCATCCCGCCCGCGCTCAGCGCGCCGGCGAACGCGCTCTTCGCCGCCTCGACCACGTTGGCGCCGGTGTCGACGATGCACCGCGCGGCGATCTTGCCGCCCTCGTCGATGATCACTGCCTTCGTCTGGGTGGACCCGACGTCCACGCCGCCCGCGTAGCTCATCGATTGGCTCCGTCGCGTTACGACTTGAACATGATGTTCTCGAGGAACGTCTCCATCTGGACCGTGATGTCCTCGAAGGTGCTCTGGTTCTCCTCGAACTCCGACACGAAGTAGGGAATGCCCTCCTTGTCGAGCTCTTTCGAGTAGGCGACCTGCTCGTCCAGCCCCGGCTCGCACATCTTGGCGGCCGCGAGGATCACCGCCTCCGCGCCCGCGCCCCTGACGCGCTGGAGCAGCATCTTCTCGCGCGGCTTCCGATTGTCGTGCTGGACCGGGCTGTAGGAGGAGCACTCGATGTACGCCGTCGCCAGGTTCTGCAGGGGGTCGCCCTCGGTGCTGACGTCCTCGAGGAGCCAGCGCAGCCCGATGAAGAGGTCGTCGTCGACCACGTAGCAGGACCGGGCAACCGCCTGGAGCATGTCGAAGGGCGGCACCTCGCAAAACCCGCCCTCGAAGACGACCCGCATCTTGTCCTGCTCCTTCGCCTTGCGCGCCTCGACGAGCGGGAGCACGGCCTCGAGGAGGCGGTTGAACTCCTCGCGCGGGAGGAACCCGCCCATCCCGACGAGGGCGAGCGACTCGTCCGCGCTCAGCTTCCACGGCGTCGTCCGGCGGATCCGGTACAGCTCCCGCATCAGGTGCCGCGAGCGGTTGTAGAGGACCAGGGAGGCGCGCAGCGCCTCCGGCGTGAGCTTGCGGGCCCCGGCCGCCTCGATGTCCTCGGCGAGGCGCTCGTACTCGTCGCGCAGGAACCGCGGGGCCGCTCCGCTGT
>DATDDC010000164.1:0-2068 GCA_036523995.1 Anaeromyxobacter sp. | reverse complement strand
GGCTGGCGAGGGACCCGGAGAGCGCCCGGCTCCTCGGCGATCCGCGCATCCGCGCGCTCGAGGAGGGCGCGCGGGGCGCGCCGCTCGATCCGGACCGGAGCGCCCGCGTGCTCGAGGATCCGGAGATCCGCGCGCTCGTCGAGCGGCTCGCCGGCCGGGGAGCGCCCGCGCCGGAGGGGGCTCCGCCTCCCGCGGCGAGGCCACCGCCCGGGCGCCGCTAGAGCTCGGCGATCGCGGCGGGATCGATCCGCTCCACCCGTCGCCGCACGAACCCCGCGTCGATGGAGGCGCGCGTTCCGCTCCGCTCGGGCGCCTCGAAGAGCAGGTCCGCCACCACCTCCTCCACGATGGCGCGCAGGCCGCGCGCCCCGGCCCCGCGCTCGATGGCGTACCGCACCACCTCGCGCAGCGCGCCCTCCGAGAAGACGAGCTCCACCCCGTCCGCGGCGAGCAGCTCCTTCACCTCGCGGACGACGGCGTCGGGCGGTCCGGTGAGGACGTGGAACAGCTCCTCCGCCGTCAGCTCCTCGAGCTGGACCACGATGGGGAGGCGCCCCAGGAACTCGGCGAGCATGCCGTACTCGAGGAGGTCCTTCTGGCGGATCCGCCGCGCGGAGGCGCGCCGGGCCTCGAGCGCGCCGAACCCGAGCGCGCGCGCCTCGGCCGAGTAGGCGAAGAGGTCGGTGAACGTGCCGGCGCAGATGAACAGGATGTCGGTGGTGTCCACCGCGGCAGCGTCCTGCCGCTGCCAGTGCTGGCCGAGGGAGAGGGGCACGAGCACCTCGCGGCCCTCCAGGAGCTTCAGGAGCGCCTGCTGGACGCCCTCGCCGCCGATGTCTCGCGCGGCCACGCCGGCGCGCTGCCCGGCGGAGCGCCGGGCGATCTTGTCCACCTCGTCGATGAAGACGATGCCGCGCTGCGCCGCCTCGACGACGTGGCCGGCCTTCTGGAGGAGCTCGCCGATCATCACCTCGACGTCCTTGCCGTAGTAGCCGGCCTCGGTGAGCTCCGTGGCGTCGGCGACGTGCAAGGGGACGTCGAGCACCTGCGCGAGCGTCCGGGCGAGGTGCGTCTTCCCGCAGCCGGTCGGGCCGACGAAGAAGACGTTCGATTTTCGGATCTGCGCCGGGCCGCGCCGGGTGCGCCGGAGGGCGGTGCGCTTCAGGTGGTTGTAGGCCGCGATCGCGAGCGCGCGCTTCGCCCGCTGCTGGCCGACGACGTAGCGCGACAGCCGGTCGTAGATCTCGCGGGGGGTGAGGAAGATCGGCGAATCGTCGAGGCGCGCGGGGGGCGTTTTCACTTCTGAACGGTCATCCCGGGTGGGGCGGGCGGCAAGGTCGTCGGATGTTCGCCGGCGGAAGCGAGCAGGCGGTCGGCCATCTGCTGCTCGCGGACGGCGCCCGACTCGCTGGGACCGCTGCGCCCCCGGGCGGCGCCCGCCGGCGCAGCGTCCTCGGCGCGCAACGCGCATGAACCGGTGCGCGCGTACGGGAGCGGATCGCGTGGCGCGCCTCCGAACTCGGCGCGCGCTCGCTTCGCGACGCGCGCCTCGGACAACGTCGGCGCGGACCGCTTCACGATTCGCGCGCGAAGCGGAGCATCTCGCGGCGCGCCTGCGGATGCGCCGGCAGCCGCCGCCCGGGGGCTTCGCTGACTGGGAGGGTGGGCGCCTGGACCCCAGCAACCGCGAGCCTGCTCGCATTCCGGTCGGAGTCCGGAGGCGTAGTAGGGCCGGGGCGGGCCCTCGCGGCGAAGGAGCGGAGCGAGCCTCTGCGACGCCACCCCGTAGGACGCAGTGCACGAGCGTGCCACCGCACATGGGGAGCCGCGCAGCGTAGCGGTGGCACTGTCTCGTGCCGGCGGTCGCGATCATGCGCCGCCGCCTCCACGACGGGGCACCTTGGGGCCGAGCGCAGCGACGCCGCCGCGAGGGCCCGCTCCGGCCCGCGCGGAGACGGAGGCCCACGGTAGGGGATTCGAGCGAGAGCGACGCCGCCGCGAGGGCCCGCTCGGCCCGCACGGAGACGGAGGCCCACGGTAGGGGATTCGAGAAACAGCGACGCCGCCA
>DATDDC010000163.1:0-2011 GCA_036523995.1 Anaeromyxobacter sp. | reverse complement strand
GCCGCCCGCCGGCACGGTGACCGGCGGGCGGCTGCCCCCGCGCGAGCGACGTCCCTCGCGCAGCCTGCGAACCTCTCGTCCTATCGACCCTGCGTGGCGAGCCCGGGCACCGGCATCGCCGAGGGCTCCCGCGCGCCCGGCGCGGCGCCGAGGTGCGGCCCGGCGTCCGGCGCGTAGCCCTGGACGCCCATCTCGTCGAGGTCGAGGCCGGCGATCTCGGTCTCCACCGAGACGCGGTTCCCGACGACCTTGCCGATGACGTAGAACGCCACGGCCGCCACGGTGCCGACGTACACGACGTTCGTCGCGACGCCGATGACCTCGGCGACGAGCTGGCCCGGCTCGCCGTAGAAGAGGCCCGTCACCCCGTGCGCCACGCCGTTCAGGCCCTGGCCGTACGTCCCGTTCGCGAACAGGCCCAGCGAGATGACGCCCCAGGCGCCGTTCACGCCGTGCACCGCGGACGCGCCCACCGGGTCGTCGATGTGGAGCTTCTTGTCGATGAACACCGCCGCGACGACGACGAGCACGCCGGCGACGAGGCCGATGAGCGCGGCCGCCCACGCCGAGACGAAGGCGCACGGCGCGGTGATGGCGACGAGGCCGGCGAGCATGCCGTTCGCGAGCCAGGTCGGGTCCGGCTTCCCGTAGCGCGCCTTCACGTACAGGTAAGCGCCGAACGCGCCGGTCGCCGAGGCGAGCATCGTGTTCGTCGCCACCACGGCGATGCGGGTGTCCATGCCGGCGAGCGAGGAGCCCGCGTTGAAGCCGAACCAGCCGAACGCCAGGATGAACGTGCCGACCATGACCTGCGGGATGTTGTGCGCCGGGATCGGGTTCACGCGGCCGTCGGCCGAGTACTTGCCGATGCGCGGGCCGATCATCTTGGCCAGGACGAGCGCCGTGACGCCGCCCGTCATGTGCACGACCGAGGAGCCGGCGAAGTCCACGTGGCCGTGGCCGAGCCCGAAGTTCGTGCCGAGCGTGGAGAGCCAGCCGCCGCCCCACACCCAGTTCGCGAAGATGGGGTAGATGACCGTCGAGATCACGAAGCTGAAGAGCACGAACGACGTGAACTTCCAGCGCTCCGCCGCCGCGCCCGTGGGGATCGTGGCGGTGGTGTCCATGAAGACCATCTGGAAGAGGAACATCGCCGCCACCGCCGGCGTGTAGAGGCTGATGCCGTGGAGGAGGAAGCCCTTGAGGCCGATGAGGCCGAACGGCTTCCCGAAGATGTTCACCACGAGCTCGTTCGAGAGCGTGGGATCGTTGCCGAACGTGCTCATCGCCCCCACGCCGCCCATCTGGAAGGCGAAGCCGACGAGGAAGAAGCCGATGATGCCGATGGCGTAGACGAAGAAGTTCATGCCCATCGTGTGCGCGACGTTCTTCGCGCGCGTGAGCCCCGTCTCGACGAGCGCGAAGCCCGCCTGCATGAACATGACGAGGAAGCCGGCTACCAGCGTCCAGACGATGTTGAGGGCGGTCTGGGTGTCGGCGAGCGACTTCGCCAGCTCCGCGATGTTGGGTCCCATTGGGTCTCCTTGCTCCGGGTCGTGAAAGGCGATGGCCGCATTGCAGAACGCATGCCCTCGCGCCATCCACGCGTTTTCACGGGTTCGAGGGCGCCGGGAGAAGGACGGCTGGCCCGTCACCGGGCAGGCCATGCTCGCCGCGCGAGCACGCGACGCCGGGAGGCGTCGCGATCAGGCGATGAGGCGGAGCAGCTCCTTGCGGATGGCGGAGCGCGCGTCGTCGTCCGGCGCGGCGGGCAGCGCCCGCTCGAGCACCTCCGCCGCCTTGCGGCGGAAGCCCGTCTGCTCGTACAGCGTCGCGAGGGCGCGCAGGGCCGCGAGGTGCCCGGGCGCGAGCTCCGCCGCCCGCTCCAGCGCGGTCATGGCGCC
The DNA here is from genome assembly GCA_036523995.1 of Anaeromyxobacter sp. Taxonomy (GTDB): domain Bacteria; phylum Myxococcota; class Myxococcia; order Myxococcales; family Anaeromyxobacteraceae; genus Anaeromyxobacter. The sequence continues at coordinate 107 of DATDDC010000163.1, read as the reverse complement.
GAACGCGTCGCCGGTCGCGTGGAGCGCCCGGCCGAGCTGGAACTGCGCGTCGGGCGAGCGCGGATCGCCGCGCACGAGCTCCGAGAGGGTCGCGATGGCCTCCGCCA
>DATDDC010000162.1:0-16321 GCA_036523995.1 Anaeromyxobacter sp. | reverse complement strand
GAGGCTCACGTCGAGCGGCTCGGCGCGCGCCGCGGTCGCACCCAACGTGAGCACGGCGGCGGCGAGGGCGGGCGCGTGGCGACCGAGGCGCATGCAACCTCCGGAAGAGGGACGACCCTCGGAGGTTACTTCCCGAATTTCGGGGGTGTCAAACTCGCGGCCCGGCGTAATGTCGCCACGTGTCCGACCTCCTGGCGGCGCGCTGGCTCTTCGGGATCTCGCTCGCCTTCCACATCGTGTTCGCGGCGGTGGGCGTGGCCATGCCGCTCTTCATGGTCCTTGCCGAGTGGCGCTGGCGGCGCACGGGATCCGCGGCCCACCTGGAGCTCGCGAAGCGATGGGCCAAGGGCACCGCCATCCTCTTCGCCGTGGGCGCCGTCTCGGGCACCGTCATCTCCTTCGAGCTCGGGCTCCTCTGGCCGCGCTTCATGGCCTTCGCGGGCTCCGTCATCGGCATGCCGTTCTCCCTCGAGGGCTTCGCCTTCTTCGCCGAGGCGATCTTCCTCGGCATCTACCTCTATGGATGGGAGCGGGCGTCGCCGCGCCTTCACCTCGCGAGCGGGGCCGTGGTCGCCGTGAGCGGCGCGGCCTCGGCGTTCTTCGTCACGCTCGCGAACGCGTGGATGAACGCCCCGGCGGGCTTCCGGGTCGAGGGCGGCGCGCCGGCGGACGTGAGGCCGTTCGCGGCGATGTTCCCGCCCGGCTGGTCCCACGAGGTGGTGCACGTCCTGCTCTCCTGCTACGCGGCGACGGGGTTCGCGGTGGCGGGCATCCACGCCTCGTTCCTGCTCCGGGATCGGGCGAACGCCTTCCACCGGGCGGCCCTCCGCATCGCCCTCGGCGTGGGCGGCGCCGCGGCGCTCCTCCAGCCCGTCTCCGGCGACTTCTCGGCGCGGCAGGTCGCGGCGGTGCAGCCCATCAAGCTCGCCGCGCTGGAGGGGCAGTTCGAGACCGAGCGCGGGGCGCCCCTGCGCATCGGGGGCCTGCCGGATCCCGAGCGCATGGAGACGCGCTGGGCGCTCGAGATCCCGTACGGCCTCTCGCTCCTCGCCTTCCACGATCCCGGCGCGGAGGTGAAGGGGCTTCGCGCCTTCCCCCGCGAGGCGTGGCCGAACACGCGGCACGTGCACCTCGCCTTCCAGGTCATGGTGGGGCTCGGCTCCCTCCTCGCGGCCGTGGCGGCGGCGGGCGCGGCGCTCCGCCTGCTGCGGCGCGAGCCGCCCCGCTGGTACCTGCGCGCGGTCGCGCTGGCCGGGCCTGCGGGCTTCCTCGCGCTGGAGGCGGGATGGCTCGTCACCGAGTGGGGCCGCCAGCCCTTCACCGTGCACGGCATCCTCCGGACCGCCGACTCGGTCACGCCGGTGGGCGGGCTCGCCCTCCCGTTCGCCGGCTTCACCGCCCTCTACGTCCTCCTCGGCGCCGTCACCGCCGTGGTCCTCCGGCGGCAGATCGCCCGGGCGGCGCCGGGAGGCGGGCCGTGACGGCCGCGGATCTCCTCGGCGCCGCCCTCCTCTCGGCCCTCGTCCTCTACGCGCTCCTCGGGGGCGCGGACTTCGGCGGCGGCATCTGGGACCTCCTCGCCTCCGGGCCCCGCAAGGCGGAGCAGCGAGCGCTCGTGGAGCGCGCCATCGGGCCGATCTGGGAGGCGAACCACGTCTGGCTCATCCTCGTCGTGGTCGTGCTCTTCACCGCGTTCCCGCCCGCCTTCGCGGCCATCTGCATCGAGCTCTTCCTGCCCCTCGTGCTCCTCCTCGTCGGCATCGTCCTCCGCGGCGCCTCGTTCACCTTCCGCGCCTACGTGGGATCGGGCGATCGGGCCCAGGCGCGCTGGGGGCTCGTCTTCTCGGCGTCGTCCGTGCTCGCGCCCATCGTGCTCGGCGTCGTCGTGGGAGCGCTCGCCTCCGGCCGCCTGGGGGCGGCGGCCCACGGCGCCGCGACGCTCGCCTGGCTCGCGCCGTTTCCGCTCGCGGTGGGGCTCTTCGCCGCCGCGCTCTTCGCCTACCTCGCCGCGGCGTACCTCGCCGTGGAGGCGGAGGGAGCGCTGCGGGAGGACTTCCGCCGCCGCGCCATCGGGGCGGGCGCCGCGGTGTTCGCCTGCGCCGCGCTCGCGGGCGCGCTCTCCTGGCGCGAGGCGCCGCTCGTCTTCGCGGGCCTCACCCGCCGGAGCTGGTCCCTGGCGCTGCACGTCGCCACCGCCGCGGCGGCCCTGACCGCCTTCGCCGCGCTCTTCCGGGGCCGAGTCCGCGCGGGCCGCGCCGCGGCCGCCCTCCAGGTCGCGCTCATCGTGGTGGGCTGGGGCGCCTCGCAGTACCCGTACCTCGTGGTCCCGGACGTCACCCTCGCCTCGGCGAGCGCGCCGCGCGCGGTCCAGGTGGCGCTCCTCTGGGCGCTCGCCGCCGGGGGCGCCGTCCTCTTCCCGATGCTGGCGGTGCTGTTCCGGGTGTTCAAGGGCGAGCGCGCCTTCTCGGTCGTAGACCGCTCGCGGTGAGGCTATGCTCCGGGCGCCGGCGGCTTCAGCCGCCGGAAGCGCCGCGCCGAAGGCGCGGACAGGCGTGCCTGGCGTCGCGTGGTGTCGCTGGGCGAAGCCTTCTGCGCCGTGCCGACGAAAGGACCGCAATGCGCACTCTCCTCCTCTGCTGCCTCGCCGCCGCGCCGTTCCTGCCCGGCTGCCGCTGCCCCACCGTCGATTCCGGCCATCGCGGCATCGTCTTCAAGCCCCTCGCCGGCGGAACGAGCAAGGAGGTCCTGACCGAGGGCATGCACTTCATCCCGATCTGGAACAGCGTCATCCCCTACGACACGCGCGTGCACGAGATGAAGGAGACGCTCCTCGTGCTCTCCTCGAACGGCCTGCCCATCACCGTCGACGCCAGCGTGCGCTACCGGCCGAACCCGGACGAGCTCTTCGAGCTGCAGACGCAGATCGGCCCCGACTACGACCAGAAGGTCGTCGCCCCGGTGGTCCGCTCCGAGGCGCGCAAGGTCTTCGGCCGCTACCAGCCCGAGGAGATCTACTCGACGAGGCGAGAGGAGATCGAGCGGCAGATCTACGACGAGGTGATGAGGGCCCTCCAGGGCAAGCACGTCATCGTGGAGGCGATCCTCGTCCGCGACGTGAGCCTGCCCGACGCCATCAAGAACGCCATCGCGGACAAGCTCGCCGAGGAGCAGCGCTCGCAGAAGATGCGCTTCACGCTCGACAAGGAGCGGCAGGAGGCGCAGCGCAAGCAGATCGAGGCGGAGGGCATCCTGAAGTACCAGAACATCGTCCGCCAGGGGCTCACGGCGGAGTACCTCCAGTTCAAGGGCATCGAGGCGACGGAGCGGCTGGCGGGGAGCTCGAACGCCAAGGTCGTGATCGTGGGCGGCGGAAAGGGCGGGCTGCCGCTCCTCTTCCAGGGCGACAAGTGACGAGAGGCCCCGGCGGATCCGCCGGGGCCTCCGGGCTACGCGAGTCGAAGGCGGACTAGAAGCGGTACGAGCCGCCGACGTCGATCTGGAACTGCGACATCGTGGTCGAGTAGGCGGCGATGGCCTGGCCGTCGTTCGAGCCGGAGATCTTGGCCTCGGGGGAGTACATGCCGGTCACCTGGACCGTGAGCTTGTCCGCGACCGCGTAGCCGGCGCCGAGCGTGAAGTGATGCTCGGCCACCGCCGGGAAGACCAGGTTCTCGAAGGCGCGGCTCCTGTCGAGCGGCATGGCGCCGTAGTCGTAGCCCGCCCGCACGTCGAGGCCCTTCATCGGCGTGAGCTGCGCGCCGACCTTCAGGACCCACTGGTCCTTCCAGCTCATGTCGAACGCCTGGGAGCCGCCCTCGTTCTTCGCGTACTTGGGGAGGTTCTTCCCCATGGTGTCCGCCCAGTTGATCCACTGGACGTCGGCGGCGAGGAGCAGCATCTCCATGGGGCGCACCGAGGCTCCGAGGGTGGCCACCTGCGGCTGATCGAAGGTGAGGTCGTCCTTGCCGCCCGGCACGTTGAACGAGAAGTCCTGGAACCAGCTCTTCGTCTCGTAGGCCGCGCCCACCGAGAACATCGGGGAGAGCTTCGCCTCGACGCCCACCGTGGCTCCCGCTCCCCACGAGGTCGCCGTGCTGTGCTTCGCCTGACCGGTGGCGGCGGCGACGTCGTACTCCATCTGCGCCATCATGACGTTCACCGTCGCGCCGACGCTGAGCATGTCGTTGAGCTTGAACGCCACGCCCGGCGCGAGCCGCGCGTTCATGTACGAGGTGAGCGACTTGCTCAGGTAGAGGTTCGTGGGGTAGTCGACGCCCATGCCCGACACGGCGAAGACGCCCAGGCCGGCCGAGAGCTGCTCGTTGAGCGGTCGGACGTAGGCGACGGCCGGGATGGGCGAGCCGCCGCGGTCCGAATCGATGGTGGCGCCGTCCGAGGCGATCAGGGAGGGGGGGAAGGGCGGCGGCAGCGGCGTGCCCGTGGCGGTGTAGCTGACGGTGGGCTTGAAGAACCCGACCCCGACGTCGAGCCGGCTGCCCAGGTCGGCGATGCCGGCCGGGTTCGAGGCGATGGAGCTCGCGTCGAGCGTGGCGCCGACGCCGACCCCGCCCATCGAGTTCTGCACCGGGCCGAAGCCGATCATGCGCATGCCGTTCGTCGCCCGGGCAGTGGAAGAAAGCATGAACGCGAACGCGATCGCGGCGATGGTCTTTCGCATCGTGATCCTCCTGTCGAGGGCCGGCGCACCACCATGGAGCGCGGACGCCCGAGACGCGCCGAGTGCCGGTAGGGCACGCGGGCGGAAGATCCACCACTCGTGTAGGCGTCCGTCAACGGCGGTTCCGTCTATCGGAACGAACGAAAGCACTTATGGCGCGGGGAGCCACGAGGGGGCGAGGTCCCCGCGACGAAACGTTTCATGGAACGACGACCCTCGAGCGCCGGGGATCACGCGTACGGCCGCACCGGGGCGATCTGCGCGGCGAGCTTCTCCGGCTCGATGGCGGGGAGGCGGCACAGGCCCTTCTCGCAGACGTACGCGGTGGTCCGCCCGCCCGCCGCGACCTTGCCCTCGGCCACGAGGGCCACCTGGGCGAGCCGGCCGACGCCCTCGCCCTCCGCGGCGCCGGCGAGGGCCCGGTTCGGGAGGAACGTCCGCCGCAGCACCGACAGGAACGGCTCGGGCGCGGCCTCGCCGGAAGGCCATACCAGGACGACCTCGCGGGGGGCGTCGGTGGCGAAGTCGAGGGCGAGCAGCATCTCGCCGAGCGCGAGCGGCTGCTCCTCCAGCGTGCGCGCGTAGTGGCGGAGCGCCCGGTCCGCGATGGCGCGCCAGCGGTCGTCGGCCGTGAACGCCGAGAGCCGGAGCGCGTCGAGGAGCGCGACCGACGCCCCGGAGGGCTCGGCCCCGTCGTGCGTGGGCTTCTCCCGCGCCAGGAGCCGCTCGTGGTCCTCGGCGCTGGTGAACCAGCCGCCGCCCTTCGGGTCCCCGAAGAGCGCCTCGAGCCGCTCCGACAGCTCGACCGCGGCCTCGAGCCAGCGCACGTCGAAGCTCGCCTCGTAGAGGTCGAGCAGGCCCTGCGCCAGGAAGGCGTGGTCCTCGAGGAACGCCGGGACGCCCGCGTCGCCGGCGAGCCAGCTCCGCTGGAGCCGCCCGGCCTTCACCATGCGGCCGAGCACGAACTCCGCCGCGCGCGCCGCCGCCGCCACCCAGCGCGGCTCGGAGAGCACCCGGCCGCCCTGCGCCAGCGCCGAGATGGCGAGGCCGTTCCAGCCGGCGAGCACCTTCTCGTCGCGGAGCGGGTGCACGCGCCTCTCGCGCGCCTCGTACAGGCGGGCGCGGGCGGGCGCGAGGGCCTCCCACTCGTCCTCGTCCGGCGCGGGCACCCGCAGGATGTTCCGCCCCTCGAAGTTGCCCCGGGGCGTGACCCCGTGGAAGCGGATGAGCCGCTCGGCGTCGCCGCCGAGGAGGTCCCGGATCTCCTGCTCGTCCCAGACGAAGAAGCGCCCCTCCTCGCCCTCGGAGTCCGCGTCCGTCGCCGAGTAGAGGCCGCCCTCGGGCGAGGTCATCTCCCGCAGGAGGTAGTCGAGGGTCCGGCGGACGACGCGCGCGAAGTCGCGCCGGCCGGTCACCTGCCACGCCTCGGCATAGGCGACGGCCAGGAGCGCGTTGTCGTAGAGCATCTTCTCGAAGTGCGGGACGAGCCATTCGGCGTCGGTCGAGTAGCGGTGGAAGCCGCCCCCGACCTGGTCGTGGATGCCGCCCGCCGCCATCCGCTCGAGCGTCACCGTGGCCATGCGCAGCGGCTCGGGATCGCGCGTGCGCCGGTGCGCCCGCAGGAGGAGCCGGATCGGCACGTTGGACGGGAACTTCGGCGCGCGGCGCAGCCCGCCGTGGACGGGATCGAAGGCCCGGCGCACCACCTCCACCGCGTCCAGGATGGGCTTCGCTCCGGGCGCCGCCTCCGCCGGCTCGCCGTGGCTGCCGAGCGCGGTGCGGAGCGCGTCGACGAGCGATCCGGTCGCGCCCTGCACGCGCAGCGGGTCGTCCGCGTAGAGCTGCGCGATCTCCTCGAGGATGCCCAGGAAGCCGCGCTGCATCCCGCGCGCGCCGTCGCGCGGCGGGAAGTAGGTGCCCGCGAAGAAGGGCTCCCGGTCGGCCGTGAGCCACACGCTCATGGGCCAGCCGCCTCCGCCCGTGAGGAGCTGGACCGCCGTCATGTAGATCGCGTCCACGTCCGGGCGCTCCTCGCGGTCCACCTTGATCGGCACGAAGCGCTCGTTCAGGACCCGCGCGATCTCCACGTCCTCGAAGGACTCGCGCTCCATGACGTGGCACCAGTGGCACGTCGCGTACCCCACGGAGAGGAACACGGGCTTCCGCGTGCGCCGCGCCTCGTCGAAGGCCTCGTCGCCCCAGGGCCGCCAGTCGACCGGGTTGTGCGCGTGCTGGAGCAGGTATGGGCTCCGCTCCAGCACGAGCCGGTTGGTGAAGCGCGGCCGCCCGCGGTCGAGGTGATGTGTCCGGGGCTCGTAGCGAGGGCCCCTGGCCTGGACGGCATCGGCGAGCCGCCGGGCGAGGGCCTCGTCGCGCGGCGCCGCTCCCGGGAGCGTTTCGAGCATCCGTGTGGCTTAACCGGGGCGGGGCGGCGCGTCCGCTAGAACAGCTCCTCCAGCGCCCGCGCGATGCGCTCCTCGATCTCCTGGCGCATCTTGCGCGCCGCGAGGACGGTCTCCTCGATGGCCGCCTGGAGGTCTCCCGCCGGGCCGCCCGGGATGATCCGCAGGGCGTCGCGGGGGAGGCGCTCGACGCTCCCCGCGTCGTCTCCCTCCTTGCGCCCGCCCTGGAGGAGGACGAGGTTCCTCTGCGCGTCATCCATCCCCCCCAAGCTAGACACGGCGGGCGCGGGGCGTCGATCACCCCTTCACGACGCCCATGGGCTCGAGCCGCGCGACGAGGCGGGAGATGCCCGCCCCGTGCATGACGGCCACCACCCGGGCGACGTCCTTGTAGGCCTCGCTCATCTCCTCGGCCAGGGTCTTCTTCCCCCGCGAGATGACCTCGATGCCCTTCGCCGCCAGCTCCTTCGCGATGGACCGGCCGCGGCCGCGCCGCAGGGCCTCGCCCCGGGAGAGGAGGCGGCCGGCGCCGTGGCACGAGCTGCCGAAGGTGTCGGTCATGGCCTTCGCGGTCCCGGCGAGGACGTAGGAGTAGCGGCCCATGTCCCCGGGGATGAGGACGGGCTGGCCCACGGCGCGGTACGGCGCCGGCACGCGGGGATCGCCCGGCCCGAAGGCGCGCGTCGCACCCTTGCGGTGGACGAGCACGCGCCGGCGGGCGCCGTCCACCTCGTGCTCCTCGTGCTTCGCGACGTTGTGGCAGACGTCGTAGAGGACGCGCGCGCCGAGGTCGCGCTCGGAGACGCGCAGCGCCTGGAGGAGGGCGCGCACCGCGAGGCCGGTCATGACCTGCCGGTTCGCCCAGGCGAAGTTCGCGGCCGCCTGCATGGCGCCGAGGTAGCGCCGGCCCTCGTCGCTCCGCGCCGGCGCGCAGGCGAGCTGGCGGTCCGGCAGCCGGGCGTAGTCCTCCCCGAACGAGGCGAGGCGCGGCCCGAGCTCCGCCAGGAACTCGTCGCACACCTGGTAGCCGAGGCCGCGCGACCCGGAGTGGATCTGGATCGCCACCGCGCCGGGCACGAGGCCGAACGCCTCCGCCGCGGCCTCGTCGTAGACCTCCGCCACCCGGTCCACCTCGAGGAAGTGGTTCCCGCTGCCGAGCGTCCCGAGCTGATCCGAGCCGCGCAGGCGCGCGCGCTCCGAGATGGTCTCCGGATCGGCGCCGGCGAGCCGGCCGCCCTCCTCGCAGCGCTCGGCGTCGTCGGAGGCGGCCGCGAAGCCGCGCCTCACCGCCCAGCGGGCGCCCTGCGAGAGGACGTCGTCCAGCTCCGCGTCCGAGAGCCTCGGGATGGCGTGGCTCGCGCCCACGCCGGTGGGGACGTCGCGGTAGAGCTGGGCGGTGACGGCGTGGAGGCTCGCCCGGACGGTCTCCTCCTCGAGGGCGGTGGTGACGATGCGGACGCCGCAGTTGATGTCGTAGCCCACGCCGCCCGGCGAGATGGCCCCCTCGTCGGCGTCCACCGCCGCGACGCCGCCGATGGGGAAGCCGTACCCCCAGTGGATGTCCGGCATGGCGAGGGAGAAGCGCAGGATCCCGGGGAGGTGGGCCACGTTCGCCACCTGGCCGAGCGCCGGGTCGTCGGGGGCGGGCGGGCCGGCGCTGTAGATCCGGCCGGGGACCTTCATCCGGCCCTCGCGCGGGATCTCCCACAGATCGCCCTCGATGCGGCGGAGCTGCATGCGCCCTTCCTTCCCCGTGCCCGCGCCCGATCCCGTCAGATGTCGAGCACGATCTGCCCCACCCAGCCCGCCCCCTCCGGCTCGAGCCGTGCGGCGTGCCAGGTGACCGCCTTCACGTCCGCGCCCTCCGCGTGCCGCGCCGGATCGTAGCGCGCGAAGGCGACGGTCGCCTCGGCGCCGTCCGCGTCCGCGCGGTGGACCTCCACCTCCGCCGGGAGGAGCCGCTCCGTCGCGAAGCGATAGAGAAGCTCGCGCAGGAACGCCACCGCCGCGCCCGCCGGCCCACCGCCTCCGGAGACCGCGACGCGCTCCTCGCGCTCGGGCCGCGGGGCGTCCCCACCCGTGACGAGCGTCCCGAAGGCGAGCGCGAGCCGCGCCAGCGCCTCCTCCGCCGAGGCGCCGCGCACCCGCATGCCCACGTCGGCCGTGTGGCCGAGGTCCTCGTAGGGCTGCGGCAGCGAGAGGCGCACTCCGCGAGGAGCTTATGCCCTCCCGGGCCAGCCGTCCCGGGCCGGCGGGGCCGGCTACCCCGACAGCTCCCGCAAGCCCGCCGCGCCGGATGGGCGCTCAGGCGGGGAGGCCGCGATCCGCCAGGGGCACGATCTCCCGCGAGGAGACGCGCAGGAAGCGCACGAGCAGCGCCGCGCCCACGGCGGAGAGCCCGAGGACGAAGCCCCACCACAGGCCGGTCACGCCCAGGCCGGCGGTGAAGCCGAGGAGCACGGCCGCCGGGAACCCCAGGGCCCAGTGGCCGGCCATGTTGGCGGCGAAGGTGAAGCGCGTCTCCCCGGCGCCGCGGAGGACGCCCGCCCCCACGCCCTGCACGCCGTCCGAGATCTGGAACACGGCCGCGACGCGGAGGAGGGGCACGGCCGCGGCCACGACGGCGGGGTCGTCGGTCATGAGCCGCGCGATGGGGCCGGGGAGGACGAAGAGCGCGAGCGCCGCCATCGACATGAAGGCGGCCCCGGCGCCGAAGGCGGCGAGGCCGGCCCGCCGCGCCCTCTCGCGATCGCGGGCCCCCACGGCCCAGCCCACGCGGACCGAGCCCGCGTTCCCGAAGCCGACGGCGACGGTGAACGTGAGGCTCGCGATGGAGATGGCGACCTGGTGCGCGGCGAGCGGGATGGCGCCGAGGCGCGCGGCGAGGAACCCGACGAGCGCGAAGATGCCGACCTCGGCGCCCATGTGCAGGCCGATGGGGAGGCCCACCCGCACCGCCCGGGCGAGCTCGCGCGGCTCGGCGCGGCGGGGCACGGGCCCGCCCGGAACGGAGACGGCGCGCACGGCGCCCGCGAGGATGGCGAGCTGGAGCAAGGAGACGATGCTCGTCGCCATGGCCGCGCCGCCCGCGCCCATGGCCGGGACGGCCGCGAGCGGCCAGGGCAGCCGCGGCAGCGACGCGCCGCCGAAGACGAAGAGCACGTCGAGCGGAACGTTGGCGAGGTTCGCGACCGCCGTCGCGATCACCATGGGCCGCGCCGAGCCCAGCGCCTGGAGGTAGGCGCGCGCCGCGAAGAAGGCGAGGAAGCAGGGGAGGCCGGGGAGCCGCCACAGGAGGTAGCGGCTCGCCTCGCGCGCGACCTGCGGCTCGATGCCGAGCGGCACGAGGACGCCGGGGACGAGGGCGAACGGCACCGCGAGGATCGCGGCGAGGCCGCAGGCGAGCCAGGCGCCCTGCCACAGGACCCGGCGCGCGCGCGCCATGTCGCCCGCACCGACGGCCTGGGAGACGAGCGGGTCGATGCCGTGCATGACCCCCATGCCGAAGACGGCGAGCGCCATGAAGAGCGCGTTCCCGAGGCCCGTGCCCGCGAGCGGCAGCGCCCCGGCCCGCCCGACGATGGCCGTGTCGACGACGCCCATGAGCGCCTGCCCGCCCTGCGCCACGGCGAGCGGCAGGGCGAGGCGGACGAGCGGGCCGAGCTCGGCCCGGAGGCCCTGGCGCGCGGCGGGCATAGGCGGCGCAAGATACCTGCCTCCGCGTCGGGCTGCCCGGCAGGGCTGCTCCACTCCCCGGCAGGGATCGCTCGATGCGCGGGCAGGCGGGCGTCCGCCCTCGTGGAACAGAGGGCAGGCGCGGCGTCGAAGCCCGTGCGCGGCGCCCGAGGAACCCAATCATGACCGGGAGATGGGGCCCACGCCCCCGTGGTCCTCGACCGGCGGTACCGGATCTGCTTAACGTGACCGCCCTTTCAAAAGATCGGATGTCCGATACCCCCTCACTGGAGCCCGTTTCGTCCGCGACGCCACTGCCGGCGGCGTCGCCGACTCCGCTTCCGGGAGCGAGGCACGTGGCGACGCGCCAGGTGCCCAAGGGCAAGGCGCTCGCCGTGCTCGCCCTGGGCGCCCTCGGGGTCGTCTACGGCGACATCGGCACGAGCCCGCTCTACGCGCTCAAGGAGTGCTTCAGCGGGCCGCACGGGGTGAGGGCGGATCCGGCCAACGTCGTCGGCGTCGTCTCGCTCGTGTTCTGGGCGCTCTTCTTCGTCGTGACGTTCAAGTACCTCTCCTTCGTCATGCGCGCCGACAACCGCGGGGAGGGCGGGATCCTCGCGCTCATGGCGCTCGTCGGGCAGACCGAGACGGGCAGGCTGGGCCGGCGCGTGCTCCTCGTGCTGGGCCTCTTCGGCGCCGCGCTCCTCTACGGCGACGGCGTCATCACGCCGGCCATCTCGGTGCTCGGCGCCATCGAGGGCGTCGCGGTCGCCGCGCCGCCGCTCGCGCACCTGGTCGTGCCCATCACCGTGGTGATCCTGCTCCTCCTCTTCCTCTTCCAGAAGCGAGGCACCGCCACGGTGGGCGCCGTGTTCGGCCCCATCATGGTCCTCTGGTTCGTCTCGATCGCGCTCCTCGGCGTCCGCGGGATCCTGCTCGAGCCCGGCATCCTGCGCTCGGTGAGCCCGCTCGAGGGGATCCGCTACTTCGCGCAGAACCGCGGGCACGGGGTCCTCGTGCTGGGCGCGGTCGTCCTCGTCATCACCGGCGCCGAGGCGCTCTACGCGGACATGGGCCACTTCGGGAAGCGCCCCATCCGCGTGGCCTGGCTCGCCGTGGCCATGCCGGCGCTGCTGCTCAACTACATGGGGCAGGGGGCGCTGCTCCTGCGCGACCCCACGGCGGCGCGGAACCCCTTCTACCTGCTCGCGCCCGAGTGGGCGCTCTATCCCATGATCGGCATCGCCACGGCCGCCGCCATCGTCGCCTCCCAGGCCCTCATCTCCGGCGCGTTCTCGCTCACCCAGCAGGCGGTGCAGCTCGGCTACTCTCCCCGCGTCACCATCCGTCACACCTCGCACACCGAGTTCGGGCAGATCTACATCCCCGAGGTGAACTGGGCGGTGGGCATCGCCACCATCGCGCTCGTGCTCGGGTTCGAGAGCTCCTCGAACCTCGCCGCCGCGTACGGCATCGCCGTGACCGGCACCATGGCCATCACCACGCTCCTCTTCCACCGGGTGGCGCGGGACCAGTGGCGCTGGCCGCGCCGGAAGGCATGGCCGCTCACGCTCGCCTTCCTCGCGGTGGACCTGGCGTTCTTCGGCGCGAACGTCGTCAAGGTGGAGGAGGGGGGGTGGTTCCCCCTGGCGGCGGGAGCGATCGTGTTCACCCTGCTCTCCACCTGGAAGCGCGGGCGGCTGATGCTCGCCGAGCAGCTCCGCGAGGCCGGCCTCCCCCTGCAGCTCTTCCTCTCGGAGATCGGGCGGAAGAACCCGGTGCGCGTGCCGGGCACGGCCGTGTTCATGACGAGCAACGTGGACAACGTACCGCCGGTCCTGCTCCACCACCTGAAGCACAACAAGGTGCTGCACGAGCGCGTCGTCCTCGTCTCCGTGCTCACCGAGGAGATCCCGGCCGTCCCGGAGGCGGAGCGCGTCTCCGTCCGCGAGCTGGGGTCCGGCTTCTACCAGGTGATCGCCCGCTACGGCTTCATGGAGACGCCCGACGTCCCGGCCATGCTCGACTCCATCCCGCGCCGCGACATCCCCGGCCCGAAGCTGCGCATCGTCCCCATGGAGACGACCTACTACCTCGGGCGCGAGACGCTGCTCCCCACGGGAGCGTCCAGGATGGCCACCTGGCGCAAGCGGCTCTTCATCGTCATGGCGCGCAACGCGCAGACGGCGAGCTCCTTCTTCCGCCTCCCGCCGAACCGGGTGGTGGAGATGGGCGCACAGATCCAGCTTTGATCGGAGGCCATGCGAACGGACGGCGCCGGCGAGGGCAGGGCGGCCCGTTCGACGGGCCCGGGGCAGGGCCCCCGCTGGCCGCACGCGCTGCGCTCGCTCGAGCGGCGCGACCTCCGGCTCTTCTTCGCCGGGCAGGCGGTCTCCCTGGCGGGGACCTGGATGCAGTCCGTGGCCCAGTCCTGGCTCGTGTGGCGGCTCACGCGCTCCTCCCAGATGCTCGGCCTCGTGAACTTCCTCGGCCAGGCGCCCGTCTTCCTCTTCGGCATCTGGGCGGGCTCGCTGGCCGACAGGCATCCGCGGCGCGCGGTGGTGCTGGCCACGCAGGCGAACGCCATCGTGCAGGCGACGCTCCTCGCGGTGCTCACGCTCACCGGCGCCGTCCGCCCCTGGCACGTCCTCGTCCTCGCCGCCATGCTGGGCATGACCTACGCGTTCGAGATCCCGGCGCGCCAGGCGCTCCTCGCCGACATCGCCGGGGACGCCATGCCGAACGCCATCGCGCTCAACTCGACGATCGTGAACGCCGCCCGCGTCGCGGGGCCCTCGCTCGCGGGCCTGGTCGTGGCCTCGGTGGGGGAGGGCTGGGCCTTCGCGCTCAACGCGGCGAGCTTCGTCGGCACCTACTGGGCGCTCCTCGTCATGCGCCCGCCGCCGCAGCCGCCGCCCACCCAGGGGCACCGCGCGCACCTGCTCGAGGGGCTCGCCTACGCGGGGAGGACGTCGCACGTCCGCGCGCTCCTCGCCCTCCTCGCCTTCTCGAGCTTCTTCGCGATGCCGTACCAGACGCTGCTCCCGGAGATGGCCTCGCAGGTGCTCGGCGGGGGGCCGCGGCTCTACGGCGTCCTCCTCGCCTGCGCGGGGGCCGGCGCGCTCCTCGGCGCGGTGGGGCTCCTCCTGCGCAAGGGGCTCCACGGCCTGGGCCGGCGCGTCGCCCTCGGCGCGACGCTCCTCGGCCTGGGCGTCCTCGGGGTCGGCCTCTCGCGCAGCCCCGTGCTCTCCGCCCTGGCGCTGGCGGTGACCGGCTTCGGCTTCATCACGCAGATGGCCGGGACGATGACGCTGCTCCAGGGGCTCGCGCCGAACGAGATGCGCGGGCGGGTCATGGGGCTCTTCTCCACGCTCTTCGTGGGGGTGACGCCGTTCGGCTCGCTCGCGGCCGGGTTCGGGGCGAGCCGGCTCGGGGCCGCCCGCACCCTGGAGCTCGGGGCGGCGCTGACGCTCCTCGCCAGCGGCGCTTTCCACCTCGCGCTGCCGCGCCTCCGGCGTATCGTGCTCGCCGAGCACCCGACGCTCTTCCCGCCGGCGGCGAGCTAGAGCCCTCGAGACCCGAGACCATGGATCCGCGCGGCACCACGACGGCTCGGCCAGGCCCCGCGACCGCCGGTGCGGCCGCCGGGGCCGCCGGCCGGCGCAGCCCCTGGGTGGCGTTCTCGGTCGTCGCCGTCGGCACGGTCATGGCGACGCTCGACGGGAACATCGTCAACGTGGCCCTGCCCACCATCGGCGTGGAGCTCCGGGCGCACGTGCACGAGCTCGAGTGGATCGTGAACGGGTACCTCCTCGCCATCACCGTGACGCTCATCGTGATGGGGCGCCTCGGCGACAAGCTCGGCTACCGCGCGGTCTACACGGGCGGGCTCCTCGTCTTCACGCTCGGCTCGGCGCTGTGCGGGGGCGCGCCCGGGCTCCCCGCCCTCGTGGCGTCGCGCGTGCTCCAGGCCCTCGGGGCGAGCGCCATGATGGCCATCGGTCCGGCCGTGGTGACGGCCGCGTTCCCGGCGCAGATGCGCGGCCGCGCCCTCGGCGCCATCGGCACCACCGTGGCGCTGGGCCTCACCCTGGGGCCGCCCATCGGCGGCCTCATCCTCTCGCACCTCTCCTGGCGCTGGGTCTTCTACGTGAACCTGCCGGTCGGCATCGCCGGCGCCGCCTGGGCGCTCCGCGTCCTCTCGCGCGAGGGCGGCTCGGGCGGTCCGCTCGTGGACCTCTCCATCTTCAAGATCCCCGCGTTCACGGTGGGTCTCGTGGCGGGGTTCCTCTCCTACGCGGCCATGTTCTCCCAGACCTTCCTCACGCCGTTCCTGCTGGCGCGCGTGCACGGGCTTTCCCCCGGGCGCCTCGGCCTCTACCTCGCCTCCGTTCCCATCGCGCTCTCCATCTCGTCGCCGTTCGCGGGCTGGCTCTCGGATCGCTTCGGCGCCCGGCTCCTTCCGGCCTTCGGGATGCTCGTCCTCGCGGGCGGGCTCTTCGCCCTCTCGCTGGCGGGTCCGGGGACCCCCGTCCTCGGCGTCGCGGCGCGCCTCTTCGTCGCGGGCGTGGGCATGGGGCTCTTCCAGGCGCCGAACAACGCCACGGTGATGGGGGCGCTGCCGCGGGCGCGGCTCGGCTCCGGGGGCGGGCTCCTCGCCACCGCCCGGAACGCCGGCATGGCGACGGGCGTCGCGATCGCGGGGACGCTCTTCGCGCTCCGGGCCGGTCAGGACGCGGCGGGCCGGGAGTTCCTCGCCGGCTACGCCCTCTCGCTCCGAGCCGGCGCTACCCTCGCAGTGCTCGCGGCGCTCGCCTCGCTGGTGCGGATCGCGCCGCGCCGGAGCGACGGAGGACCGACGCATGACCATGCTGCCGCCTGACGTTCACGCGGGCGCCGCTGCCGCGGGCTCCCCACCCGTCACGGGCCTCGAGCGCGTGCTGAGGGCCATGTCCGTGTTCACCATGCTCATGACCCTGCCGCAGGTGATCACCATCTGGGGCCGCCGCGAGGCCCACGGCGTATCGCTCGTCTCGTGGGCCACGTATCTCGTCGCGGCCTCGCTCTGGTTCGTCTACGGGGTCCGCAAGCGCGACAAGACCATCTACCTCGCCTGCATCGGGTGGATCCTGCTCGACGTGGCCATCGTCGTCGGCGTCCTCCTCTACGGCTGAGGCGGCGGGCGCGGCGTCGCGGCCGTTCGCTCGACGGCCCTCCGGCGTCTGCTACCATGCCCGCGTGATCGTCCTCGGCATCGACCCGGGCTCGCGGCGCTGCGGGTACGGGGTGGTCGAGCGCACGGGGAAGCGCCTCGCGCTCCTCGAGTCCGGCGTGCTCGAGCCCGAGGAGGCGCCCGTGCCGGAGCGCCTGGCGCGCATCCTGGAAGGCCTCGCGGAGGTGATCGCCCGGGCCAGGCCGGCGGAGGTGTCGGTGGAGCAGGTGTTCGCCGGCGCCTCGGCGCGCTGGGCGCTCGTGCTCGGCCAGGCGCGCGGCGTCGCCCTGGCGGCGGCGGCGCGCGCGGGCCTCCCCGTCTTAGAGTACGCGCCCGCCGAGGTGAAGGCCGCCT
>DATDDC010000161.1:0-2149 GCA_036523995.1 Anaeromyxobacter sp. | reverse complement strand
CGAGGAGGCCGCGGCCGCGGCGGCGGTGGTGCTCCGGCGCGCGTTCCGGCCGGAGGACCTCGACGGCGCCTGGCTCGCCGTGGCCGCCGCGACGCCCGAGGTGAACCGCGAGGTGGCCGCCGCGGCGGAGGCCCGGCGCATCCTCGTGAACGCCGTGGACGATCCGGAGAACGCCACGGCGTACATGGCCGGGGTGATCCGCCGGGGCGACGCGACGGTGGCCATCTCCACGGGCGGCCGCGCGCCGGCGCTGGCGGGGCTCCTCCGCGAGGCGCTCGACGCCGTCCTGCCCCGCGAGCTCGGCACCTGGGTGGACCTGGCCGAGGCCGAGCGCCCGACCTGGAAGCGCGATCGCGTGCCGCTCGCCACGCGGCGCCCGCTCCTCCTGCGCAAGCTCGCGGCGCTCTACGACACGGGGGCCGCCGGCGGCGCGCCCGAGCCTTTCCCGCCCGGGCTCGTCTCGCTCGTCGGCGCCGGCCCCGGAGATCCCGGCCTGCTCACGCGGCGCGCCGCGGAGCGGCTCGCCCAGGCGGACGTGGTCCTCTACGACGCGCTCCTCGACGCCGCGGTGCTCCGGCTCGCGCCGCGCGCGCACTGCTTCCACGTGGGAAAGCGCGCGGGGCGGCCGAGCGTCTCCCAGCGCGCCATCGAGCGGCTGCTCGTCCGCGCCGCGCGCAGCGGGAAGCGCGTGGTGCGGCTCAAGTGCGGCGACCCCTTCGTGTTCGGGCGCGGCGGCGAGGAGGCCATCGCCCTCGCGGAGGCGGGCGTGCCGTTCGAGGTCGTGCCGGGCGTGTCGTCCGCCATCGCGGCGCCCGCGCTCGCCGGGATCCCGGTCACGCACCGCGGGCTCGCCGGCGGGTTCGCAGTCGTCACGGGACACGCCGAGTCGAGCTACGGACCGCTCCTCGACGGGTTCCCGCCCGAGCGGCTCACGCTCGTCGTCCTCATGGGCATCGCCGAGCGCGCCGGCATCGCGCGCAGGCTCCTCGCGCGCGGCTGGTCGGCCGCGACCCCGGCGGCGATGCTCCTCGGCGCCGCCAGCGCGGAGAGCTTCACCTGGCGCGGTACGCTCGGCGAGCTGGGCGAGGCGCCCATCCCCGAGGAGCGCGCCCATCTCCCCGGCACGCTCGTCGTGGGCGCCGTCGCGGGGCTCGCGCTCTGCGCGTCCTCGTCCGCCGGCGAGCCGTCCGCTGCGGCGGCCGACGCGTCATGAGCGCGGGAAGCTCGGCGCCGATCGCGACCTCGACCGCGACCCCGACCCCGACCCCGACCGCGACCCCGACCCCGACCTCGACCCCGACCCCGACCGCCGACCCCGACCGCGACCTCAACCCCGACCGCGAGGACCGCATGACCACGACCGCCGCACACGCGACGCCCCGCGCCCGCCCCAGCTTCGCCGACCCGGCGGAGATCGACGCCTTCGCCGAGGCGCTGGGCCGCTTCGAGCGCGGCGAGATCGGGCCCGAGGAGTGGCGCGCGTACCGCGTCGTGCGCGGCGCCTACGGCCAGCGTCAGGACGGCGAGCACATGCTGCGCGTGAAGCTCCCCCAGGGGATCGCGGACGCCGCCCAGCTCCGCGCGATCGCGGACGCCGCGGTGCGGTGGTCGCGGGGCTTCGGGCACGTCACCACGCGGCAGAACTTCCAGCTCCACTTCATCCGTCCCAGGGACCTCGAGCCCGCCCTGCGCCGGCTCGCCTCCGCCGGGATCACCACGGTGGGAGCCGGCGGGAACGCCGTGCGGAACGTCGTCACCTGCCCCCTCGCGGGCGTCTCGCGCTCGGAGGTGTTCGACCCGACGCCGTACGCCGAGGCGGTGACGCGCCACTTCCTCCGCCACCCGCTCGCCGCGTCCTTGCCGCGCAAGCTCAAGATCGGCTTCGAGGGCTGCCTCGAGGACCACGCCGGCGTCGCCATCCAGGACCTCGGCTTCCGCGCCCGCGTCCGCGAGAGGGGCGGCCGCGCCGAGCGCGGGTTCGAGGTCTCCGCCGCGGGCGGGACCGCCTCGCTCTGCACCTCCGGCGCGACGCTCGTCTCCTTCCTCCCCGCCGGCGACGTGCTCGCGCTCGCCGAGGCGGTGGTGCGCGTCTTCCACGCGCGCGGCGATCGGACGAACAAGCAGCGGAACCGGCTCAAGTTCCTCGTGC
>DATDDC010000160.1:0-2097 GCA_036523995.1 Anaeromyxobacter sp. | reverse complement strand
CGCGGCCGCCGTCGCCGCGCGGCCCGGCGGCGAGCTGCTCGGGATGGTCCACCTCACCGCCCGGGGGGACGCGCCGGACCTCGCCGCGGTGGAGGCGATCGCCCGCGCCGTCGAGGAGCGGGTCCGGTCCGCGCTCGCCGTCCGGGAGCAGGTGATCGAGTTCGCGTTCCGCGCCGCCACGCCCGCCGAGGCGATCTTCGCGGTCGACGGCGGCGGCCGCCTCCTCTCCGCCAGCGCCGCCGCCCGGCGCCTCCTGGCGCTGCAGGGGGAGCTCCCTCCCTCCGTGCGGGAGGACCTCCGCGCCGTCCTGGAGCGGGCCTCGGCCGCGCCCGAGTCCGAGGCCGTGCTCGAGTGGCCGGGCGCGCCCCAGGTGACCCTCCTCGCCTCGCCGGTGCGCTTCGAGCAGCGCGCCGTCGGCGGGATCGTGCGCGTCTGCGGAGGGCGATCGCCCGCGCGGGTGGCCGCCCCCTCCGCCGAGCGCCCCGTGGCGCGGTACGCCTTCGAGCAGATCCTGGGCCGGTCGGAGGCCATCGGCGGCGCCATCGCCATCGCGCGGATGGCCGCCCGGAACGAGCTGCCGGTGGTGCTGCGCGGCGAGTCCGGGACCGGCAAGGAGCTCTTCGCGCAGGCCATCCACTCGGACAGCTCCCGCGCCGGCGGGCCGTTCGTGGCCGTGAACTGCGGGTGCATCCCCGCCGCCCTGCTCGAGGCGGAGCTCTTCGGCTACGAGCCCGGAACCTTCACCGGCGGCCGCCGCGACGGGAACGCGGGCAAGTTCGAGAAGGCCGCCGAGGGGACCATCTTCCTCGACGAGGTGACCGAGCTGCCGACGCAGGCGCAGGCGGCGCTGCTCCGGGTGCTGCAGGAGCGCGAGGTGGTCCGGCTCGGCGGGAGCTCTCCCCGCCGCATCGACACGCGGGTCATCGCCGCCTCGAACGCGAGCCTCGCCGACGCCGTGCGGACGGGCCGCTTCCGGGCCGACCTGTACTACCGGCTCAACGTGCTCCCCATCGCCATCCCGCCTCTGCGCGAGCGCCGCGAGGACGTGGCGCTCCTCGCGCGCGCGTTCCTGAAGGAGGCGGAGGCGGAGGTGGGGCGCTCGGGCCTCTCCTTCTCGGACGACGCCGTCGCCTCGCTCGAGGCCTACCCCTGGCCCGGGAACATCCGCGAGCTGCGCAACATCGTCCTCCGCAGCGCGGCCACGGCGGCGACCTCCGTCATCGCGCCGGCGGACCTGCCGCCCGAGGTGCGCGGCGCCCGGGCCGCGGGCCGCGGGCCGTCGCCCGGGAGGAGCGAGGGCGGAGAGCTGGACCGCGAGGCGCTCATCGCCGCGCTCCAGGCGTGCGAGTGGAACGTCGCCCGGACGGCGCACGACCTGAACGTCTCCCGGATGACGCTGTACCGGTGGCTTCGCAAGTTCCAGATCGCCCGGTGAGCCCTCGCCGGAGCGCATGGCCTCCGGCTTGCTTCGGCGCGTGCGGATGAGCCGACGCGACCGAGGAGCGAACGCGGCGCCCGGGCGCCGCGAGCTGAGCCTGCGCCTCCCCCCTTCCGAGCGAGGGCGCTTCCACGCGCTGCTGCAGCGCGGCGTGACGACCCGCATCCCGGCGCGACGCTCGGCGCTCGAGCTCCTCACCGCGGATCTCGGTCTCGATCCCGAGTACGTGAGGACCCGCATCACGACCGTCTTCGTCGACGGCCGCGTGGTGGACGCGCTCGAGTCTGCGACCCTCGAGCCCGGGTCGCTGCTCGCGCTCTCCGCCGCCATGCCCGGCCTCGTGGGGGCGACGCTGCGGCGCGGCGGGCCCTACGCCGCCATGAGGGCCGAGATCACGCGGCCGCCCGTCCGCGGCTCGCGGGAGAGCGCCTCCGCGACCTGCCTCGTGCGCGTGAGGCTCTTCAACCTGCTCCTCGACGAGGTCGGGCCCTCGCTCCTCGCGAGGGGCATCCTGCTCCCCCGCGGCGAGGCGCTCGCGCTCCTGGGCGACCTCGCGCCCGCGCCGGAGGCGTGGCCGCCGGGCGAGGACGTGGAGCTCCGCGTCCAGTTCTCGTGACGGGCCGGCCCGCCGGCGCGACGCCCGCGGCGGCCCGGCCTCC
>DATDDC010000159.1:0-2264 GCA_036523995.1 Anaeromyxobacter sp. | reverse complement strand
AGGAGCGCGAGCCCCAGCCCCCGTCCCGCCGCGCCGGGCCGCACGAAGAGCGCGGTCACCTCGCCGCGGCGGAGGGCCGCGTAGCCCGCGATGCGGCCGCGCCGCTCGGCGACGAGGTACGTCTCGCCGCCCGCCGTCATGGCCCAGGCGTGGTAGAGCGGCGGCAGGGACGACCAGCGCGCGATCGTCCTCGCGCCGTACGTCCAGCGCGCGAGGCCGCGGATCGAGGCCCGCATCACCCTCGAGACGGCGCCCGCGTCGGAGAGGCGCCCCCGGCGGATGCGGAGGTCCGCCGGGCTCGCCGTCACGCCTTCTCGTCCTTCTCGACGAGCCCCATGCGCGTCAGCTTCTCGTACAGCGTGGAGCGGTGGATCCCGGCGAGCTCGGCGGCCCGCCCCACGCTGCCTCCCGCCTCGCGGAGCAGGTCCTCGAGGAACTTCCGCTCCCAGGCATCGCGGGCGCGGCGGTAGCGGCCCTCGCCGGACGAGCCGTTCTCGTGCGAGGGCGAGGCGATCTCCGGCGGCAGATCGCTCCTGGCGATGGTCTCGCCGCGGGCGAGGAGGAGGGCGCGCTCGATGGCGTGCTCGAGCTCGCGGATGTTGCCGGGCCAGGCGTGGTCGAGGAGGGCGCGCATCGCGTCGGCGTCGGGCTGGAGCGGCGGGCGGGAGAGCCGGAGCGCGTGCTTGCGGACGAAGTGCTCCACGAGCGCCGGCACGTCCTCGAGCCGCTCCCGCAGCGGCGGCAGCCGCAGCGGCACGACGCGCAGCCGGAACCAGAGATCCTCGCGGAACTTCCCCGCCTTGACGTTCCGCGCCAGGTCCTCGTTGGTGGCGGCGAGGACGCGCACGTTCGCCCGCTGCGCCTTCCGGCTCCCCACCGGGATGTACTCGCCGTCCTGCAGGACGCGCAGGAGCTTCGGCTGGAGCGGCGGCGGGAGGAGCCCCACCTCGTCGAGGAAGAGCGTGCCGCCGTCCGCCTCGGCGAAGAAGCCGGCCCGCGCCTGCTCGGCGCCGGTGAAGGCTCCCTTCTCGTAGCCGAACAGCTCGGCCTCGGCGAGGTTCTCGGGGATGGCGCTCATGTTGAGCGCGACGTAGGGGCCGGAGGCCCGGCGCGAGAGCGCGTGGGCGGCCCGCGCGATGAGGTCCTTGCCGGTCCCCGACTCGCCCTCGATGAGGATGGGCACGTCCGTGGGCGCGATGCGCTCCAGGATCGAGACCACCTCCTTCATGGCGGCGGAGCGGCCCACGATGCCGGAGACGTTGAACTCGCCGGCGAGGGCGGTCTTGAGGCGCGCGTTCTCCCGGCGCATGCGCGCGTGCTCCACGGCGCGGCCCACCACGAGCTCGAGCTCCTCCGGCTCGAAGGGCTTCGTGAGATAGTCGAGCGCGCCCGCCTTCATCGCCTCCACCGCGGTCTCCACCGTGGCGAAGGCGGTGACGAGCACGACCGGGACGTCGGGCACCTTCGCCTTGAAGCGGCGGAGCCCCTCGATGCCGTCGATCCCCGGCATGCGCAGGTCCGTCACGATGGCGTCGAACTCGGCGCGGTCGAGCGCGGGCAGCGCCTCCGCCACCGACGCGAAGTCGTAGATGTCGTAGGAACGCGCCAGCGCGCGTTTCATCATCTGCCGCGCGGAATCCAGGTCGTCGACGACCATCAGCTTGGGTTTCGGGTTCACTGCGTTCCCCCTGCGACTTTCACGGCTTTTCCCCCTGCGGCCGCTGCGGCCCGCGGCGGCGCGGCCGGCTCCGCCGCCGGCAACCTCACCCGGAAGAGCGCGCCGCCCCCCGGCGCGGCCTCGACCTCCACGGTGCCTCCGTGGGCCTCGGCGGCCTGGCGCACGATGGCGAGGCCGAGCCCGGTGCCGCTCGGCTTCGTCGTGAAGAACGGCTCGAACACGCGGGCGGCGGTCTCCCGGTCGAGCCCGGGGCCGGAGTCCTGGAACTCGACGGCGACGCCGCCCGCCTCGGGCCGCGCGCGCACCGTGAGCCTCCCCCCGCCCCGATCCTGCATCGCCTGGATGGCGTTCACCGACAGGTTCAGGAAGGCCTGGCGGAGGAGCTCCGCGTCGGCCACGACCTCGGGGAGCGCCGGATCGATCTGGACGACGCGCTCCACCCGCGCCTGGGCGGCGGAGGGGCCGACCACCTCGACGGCCTCGCGCAGGATGGGCTCGAGGGGCTGGGCGTGCGGTTTCACGGTGCGCGCGCGCGCGAACACGAGGAACCGCTCGATGAGGTCCGCCGCCCGGGTCACCTCGCGGC
>DATDDC010000158.1:0-5172 GCA_036523995.1 Anaeromyxobacter sp. | reverse complement strand
GCCGCCCGCCGGGTCGTGGGCCACGCCGCTCGCGAGCTGGCCGGCGGCCTGCATCTTCCGGGAATGGAGGAGCTGCTCGCGGGCCCGGCGTCGCTCCGTGACGTCGCGGTGGATGGTCACGTATCCGGTGATGCGGCCCCGGGCGTCCCGGAGCACGACCGCCGCGCCCTCGACGTCGAGCTCCCTGCCGTCGCGCAGCGTGCGGCGCACCTCGAACTGCAAGCGGTCGCCGGCGTTCACCGCGTCGACGAAGTCGTCCCAGGTGCCGTAGCCCTCGTACTCGCTCGGCAGGAGCTCCGCGATGGGCCGTCCCATCGCCTCCGCCGCGCCGATGCCGTACATCCGCTCGGCGCCCGCGTTCCAGGAGCGGATCACGTGATCGGCGTCGAGGCCGATGATGGCGTCGTACACGTTCCGGAGCAGCTCGGCCTGGTAGGAGAGCTCGGCGAGGGCCCGCTTTCGCTCCGTCGCGTCCCGCACGATGGCCTGGACGTACCAGCCGCCCTCCGCCTCGAAGCTGCGCGCGCTCACCTCGACCGGGAAGGTCGAGCCGTCCCGCCGGCGGTGGACGGTCTCGTAGCGCGCGCGCCCCTCCGCCCGGATGCGATCGAGCTGGTCCTGGAAGCTCTCGTGGCCCCTGGCGCGCAGCACCCGCAGGTCGAGGCCGACGAGCTCCATGGCGGACCAGCCGTACTGCTCTCGGGCGCGCTCGTTGGCGCGAACGATCCGCCCGGCGCGGTCGACCAGGAGGACGACGTCGTCCGCATGCTCGGAGAGGAGCTCGAGGTGGCGCGTGAACGCCTGGTATCGCTGCGCCTCGAGGAAGCGCGCCCGCTCGCCCAGGGCGGACTGGTGGCGCCACCACAGCGCCACCGCGCCGACCCCGCTCCCGATGAGCAGGAGCACGACGGCCCCGAGCGCGATCGACCACGCCCGCGCCGGCGCCATGAGCTCGCGCACGTCGACCTTCGCGACGACGAACCAGGGCGTGCGCGGGACGGCCCGGCCGACGGCCAGGACCTCCTCGCCCCGGTAGTCGATGCCGCGGACGAGTCCCTGCTCGCCGCGGACGATGCGGACCGCCGGGTGGCGCGGGTCGTCGAGCGGCGGCGCCAGGGGCGCCGCGGTCGGCGTCCGATGGCGAGGCTCGTTCAGCGTCGCGACGTGGTCCCCGTCGTTCCGTACGAGGAGCGACTCGCCGGTCTCGCTCGGCGTCGGCCAGCGCTTCACCATGGGGAAGAGGTCGTGCCGGGGGTCGATGCGCAGGACGAGCCCTCCGAGCGGCACGCCGGGACGGTCCGGATCGAAGATCGGGGCGACGAGATCGATCTCGAGGCCTGCGGGACCTTCGCCCATGACCTCGAAGAGGAGCGCGCCTCGCCTGAGCGCGATCCCGAGCCGCTCGGCCGCGTCGATGGGCGGAGGCGGCTCCGCCGCGCCGGCCGTGGCGAGGGGCCGGCCGGACAGATCGACGACGAGGGCGTCCGCGTACCCGTAGCTCGCGGTGAGGAGCCGCAGCGACGGGCCGAGCTCGCCCAGGAGCGCCGAGGGCCGGCCGCGCAGCGCCGCGAGCCGCGGCGCGAAGAGTCCGCTGAACGCCCGCCCGTCCGCGAGCCGCTCGCCGCGCCACGCCTCGATCTGCGAGACCTCGAGGTCCGCCATGGCGGCGAGCTGGGCCTCCGCCTGGTCGCGGAGCAGGCGCCGCTCGGACCGCACGTACAGCGCCCCCACGACACCGATGCAGGCGACGACGACGAGCGTGGTGAGCGCGGGGAATCCGCTCGCCCGGAGGGCGCTTCGCCTGCGCAGCGGGATCTCGCGCCCTGCGGGAACGCGCACGCGGATGGATCCTGGAAGCGCCGTACCAGGCCGAGCTCGGCCCCCCGGAGGTCCCCGCCGGGACGAAAGCGCCGGGGAATGCGCGCTTGGGCCGCAGCGCCGCGCCGAAGAGCCGCGAGCGGCTCGGAGCCCTGCGGGACCCGGAGGCGAGGTCGACCCCCCGCGTCCGCCGCCCGCCCGCCCGCCATGTGCGCGAAGGGCTTCGCGCGTGCGGGGACGGGGTATAAGTGGGGCCGCGCCGCGCGGCCTCGACCCGCCGCGCCGAGCGACACCAGGAGACGACGACATGAGCCGCTCTCGAATCGCGATCGCCGCGCTGCCGCTGGTCCTCGCCGGCGCCGGGCCGGCCTCCGGGCGCGCCGCCGATCTGCAGGTCGGCGTCACGCTCTCGGCGACGGGGCCCCTCGCCTCGCTCGGCATCCCTACCCGGAACACCTTCGCGCTCCTGCCGCCGACCGTGGGGGGCGTGAAGGTGAGCTACATCGTGCTCGACGACGCGACCGACCCCACGACGGCGGTGAAGAACGCGCGCAAGCTCACGAGCGAGAACGCCGTCGACGTCCTCATGGGCTCGAACTCGACGCCCGGGTGCCTCGCCATGCTCGACGTCGCGGCCGAGACGGGGACGCCCATGATCGCGCTCGCGGCGGGCAAGAGCATCATCGCGCCGATGGACGAGAGGCGACGCTGGGTCTTCAAGGTTCCGCAGAACGACGACCTCATGGCCGGCGCCGTCGTGGACCACATGCTCTCGAAGGGCGTCAAGACCGTCGCGTTCATCGGTTTCTCCGATGCGTACGGGGAGGGCTGGTGGGGCGCCTTCTCGAAGATCGCCGAGGCGAAGGGGCTCAAGATCGCCGCGAGCGAGCGCTACAACCGGCCGGACACGTCCGTCACCGGGCAGATCCTGAAGATCGTCGCCGCCAGGCCGGACGCCGTGCTCATCGGCGCCTCCGGCACGCCGGCGGTGCTCCCGCAGAAGACCCTGGTCGAGCGGGGCTACAAGGGGCTCGTCTACCACACGCACGGCGTCGTGAACGCCGACTTCCTTCGCATCGGCGGGAAGGACGTCGAGGGCGCCTTCCTCCCCATCGGCCCGGCGGTGGTGGCGAGCCAGCTTCCCGACGGCCACCCGTCCAAGAAGGTCGCGCTCGACTTCTTCGCGAAGTACAACGCGGCGTACGGCGCCGGCAGCGCCAACTCCTTCGCGGCGCACGCCTGGGACGCCTACCTCCTGCTGCACGCCGCCGTCCCGGTCGCCCTGAAGAAGGCGAAGCCGGGGACGAGGGAGTTCCGCGAGGCGCTCCGCGCCGCGCTCGAGAACGTGCGGGACCTCGCCGCCACCCAGGGCGTGTTCAACACGACGCCGGCGGACCACCAGGGCTTCGACGAGCGGGCGCGCGCCATGGCGCGGATCGAGAACGGGACGTGGAAGGTGCTGCGCTGAGGCCGACGCTCCCCCGATGACGACGATGAGGCGGCCCCGCAGAGCCTCCGCGCCGGATCGCCGGGCAGGCCCATGACGGCCGAGGTCGCCCTCCTGCTCCTGCAGGACGGCATCGTGAACGGCGCGATCTACGCGCTCCTCGCGCTCGCGCTCGTCCTCGTGTTCTCGGTCACGCGGGTCATCTTCATCCCGCAGGGCGAGTTCGTGGCCTTCGGCGGGCTCACCCTGGCGGCGCTGGAGGCCGGCCGGGTCCCGGGCACGCTCTGGCTCCTCTGCGCCGCCGGCGTCGCGGTCTCGATCGCCGAGGGCGTCCGCCTCGTCCGCCTCGGGGAGGCCCGCCGCATCCCGCGGGCCCTCGCCGCGAGCCTGGGGCTCCCGGCGCTCCTCGCGGCGGCGCTCCACGCCCTGCCGCTCGCGTCGATCCCCGAGCCGCTCCGCATCGGGCTCGCCCTCGCCCTGGTGGTCCCGCTCGGCCCGGCCATCTACCGGCTCGTCTACGAGCCGCTCGCCGGCGCATCCGTCCTCGTCCTCCTCATCGTGTCGGTGGCGGTCCACGTGGCGCTCGTCTCCCTGGGGCTCCTCTTCTTCGGCGCCGAGGGCGCGCGCACGGCGGCGTTCAGCGACGCGCGCTTCTCGCTCGGCCCGCTCGAGGCGAGCGCGCAGTCGCTCTGCGTCGTCGGGTTCTCCGCCGCGCTCATCGGGGCGCTGTGGCTCTTCTTCGAGAGGACGCTGTGGGGGAAGGCGCTCCGGGCGAGCGCCATGAACCGCACCGGGGCGAGGCTCGTCGGCATCCCCACGCGCCTCACCGGCCGCGCCAGCTTCGCGCTCGCCGCGCTCGTCGGCGCCTTCTCCGGCATCCTCGTCGCGCCCATCACCACCGTCTACTACGACAACGGCTTCCTCATCGGCCTCAAGGGCTTCGTGGGCGCCATCCTCGGAGCGCTGGCGAGCTATCCCCTCGCGGCCGCGGGGGCCCTCCTCGTCGGGCTCGTCGAGGCGGTCGCCTCGTTCGAGGCCTCCGCGTACAAGGAGATGATCGTCTTCACGCTCATCCTCCCGGTCCTGCTCTGGCGCTCGCTCCGCACCCGGCACCTCGAGGAGGACGAGTGATCCGCCGCCTGGCGCCGCTCCTCCTCGTCCTCGCCGCCGCCGCGGCGCCGCTCGTCCTCTCCGAGTACCGCGTGGTGCTGCTCGTGTACGTGGGCCTGAACGCCCTCGTGGCGCTGGGGCTCGTCCTCCTCACGGGCGTGGGCGGGCTCACCTCGTTCGGCCAGGCCGCCTTCGTCGGCATCGCCGCGTACGCGACCGCGGTGCTCACCGCCGGCCCCGCCGCCGCGGCCGGGCCGGCCTGGCTTCACTCGCCGTGGATAGGGCTCGCCGCCGCCCTCGCCCTCGCCGCCGCGGTGGCCGCGGTCCTCGGCGCCGTGACGCTCCGCCTCTCCGGCCACTACCTCCCGCTCGGCACCATCGCCTGGGGCATCGCCATCTCGATCCTCTTCGGGAACCTCGAGTCGCTCGGCGGGCACACCGGGATGGGCGGGCTGCCCGCCGTCGACCTCCTCGGCGTCCGCTTCGACACCCCGCGCCGCTCGTGCTGGCTCGTCTGGGCGGTGCTCCTCCTCGCCCTCGCCACCACGCGAAACCTCCTCGACTCGCGGCAGGGGCGGGCCATCCGCGCGCTCCGCGGCGGGCGGATCCTGGCGGAGTCCATGGGCGTCGACACCGCCCGCGCGCGCCTCGCCATCTTCGTCCTGGCCGCGCTCCAGGCGGCGGCCTCGGGCTGGCTCTACGCGCACTTCGAGCGGTTCGTGTCCCCGACGCCCTTCCGGCTCCACGCCGGCATCGAGTACCTCTTCATGGCCGTGGTGGGCGGGATCGGCCAGGTG
>DATDDC010000157.1:0-2461 GCA_036523995.1 Anaeromyxobacter sp. | reverse complement strand
GACGTGACGCCGTCCGCGGCGGACCTCGACCGCTTCGCCCGGGAAGCCGCCGCGCTCGCCTGGGACGTCCATCGGGGCGCCGGCGCCGAGCTCTCGCCCGCGGACTTGGGGCGGGACGAGGCGCGCTGCCGCGCCGAGGGCTGCGGGTTCGTGGGCCGGTGCTATCCCGCGGCGCGCCGGGGGAGAAGCCCCGGCGCAGCCGGGGAGGGACGGCGCCCCTCCCCGCCGGAAGCGAACCGCGCGGGCGCGAATGCGCTCGCGGTCCGCTGATTCCGCTTCCCACTTGAGGTGACGCTCGAGATGGGGGGTGTGGGGGGAGAGTTCTCCCCCCACTAGAGGCGCCACAAGGCGCCGGACATCACGCTCACAGCGGCGGCGGGGACGTTGGGCATCACGGGAACCGGGTGCCGCTGTGAGGGCCCCGCGGAGCAGGCGGGGGCCACGCGGGCTTCGCTCACGTGCAGCGAGCGAAGGCGAAGCCGGATGAGGCTCTGCACCCGAGCGAGCGGGGGTGCAGGGGGCGCGGCGTCTCCGCGCCCCCCGGCCGGAAGTCGGGCGGCACGCCCGGTGGTCAGGGGCGCCGGGTGGGGTTCGCCCCGGTCTCCACCGCTTCCCTCCCGAGGTCGCCGCGGTGGCGCACGTCGCTCGAGAAGAGGCCGAAGCGCGCCGCGCCCTCGCCGAACTCCCGCATGACGTCGCTCGGGCTCGTGTAGATCCGGCCCGGCAGCGATCGGAGGAAGTTGATCGCGTCCTGCGGAGCGCCCGCCTCCGCGGCGGCTTCCGCCAGCTCGTCGCGCGAGATGGGGTACTCCACGGCAGACAGGATGGCCGAGGGGCTCTTCTCGGGCGGCTCTCCGATTCCACGCGCCATGGCGCCTTCCTTTCCGGTGGCAGCTTGAACCTGGGAAGCGATCCGGCGCCGGGCACGGCCCGGCCCGGCGACGACCGGGCGAGCGCGGGCTTTTGCGCTTGCTTCCGTCCGGCTCGATTCCCTAGATTGCGGGCGAAGGCGACCGCCTGCGTCCGCGGCGGAGCCGAACTGGGGAGACACGAAGATGCCCGAGCGAACCACTGCGCGCGTCCAGGAGATCCTGTCCTGGTATCAGTCCGACTGTCCCGGAACGCTCGCCAACCTCCACCGCATGCTCATGACCGGCACGCTCGCCGGCACGGGCAAGATGGTGATGCTGCCCGTCGACCAGGGCTTCGAGCACGGCCCCGCGCGCTCGTTCGCGCCGAACCCGCCCGGCTACGATCCCGAGTACCACTTCCAGCTCGCCATCGAGGCGGGCTGCAACGCCTACGCCGCCCCGCTCGGCTTCCTCGAGGCCGGCGCGCGCAAGTACGCCGGGCAGATCCCGCTCATCCTCAAGCTCAACAACTCCGACTCGCTCTCGAAGCTGGGCGGCGCGCCGATCTCGGCCCTCACCGCCTCGGTCAAGGACGCCGTGCGCCTCGGCTGCGCGGCGATCGGCTACACCATCTACCCGGCCTCCGACGCCCGGAACTCGCAGTACGAGAACCTCCGCGCCCTCGCCGAGGAGGCGAAGGCGCACGGACTCGTCGTCGTGGTGTGGAGCTACCCGCGCGGCAGCGGCGTCTCGAAGGAGGGCGAGACGGCGGTGGACATCTCCGCCTACGCGGCGCAGATCGCCTGCCAGATGGGCGCGCACATCGTGAAGGTGAAGCCGCCCAAGGACCTCGTGGAGCATCCCGAGGCGAAGAAGGTCTACGAGAAGTACCAGATCCCGACGAAGACGCTGCCGGAGCGCGTGCGCCACGTCGTCCAGTCGGCGTTCAACGGCAAGCGCATCGTCATCTTCTCCGGCGGCGAGGCGAAGGGCACGGACGACGTGCTCGCCGAGATCCGCGGCATCAAGGAGGGCGGCGGCTTCGGCTCCATCATGGGCCGGAACGCCTTCCAGCGTCCGAAGGCCGAGGCGCTGAAGCTCCTCTCGGACGTGATGAAGATCTACGCGACGTAGCCGGAAGCGCGCGCCTTCACGGAAACCCACCGAAACGCCGATCGCGCTTGACCGGCACCCGCTCCCGGAGAACGCGCGTGCCGAGCTCGCTCGAGTCGGCGCGCGATGGAACGCAATCCATGGTCCAGGTGTTTCTACCGGCAAGTCCTCGGACAATCGAATTGCTCGACGATTGAGCGAGTCGGCGCGAACGAAGGGCGCGTCGATCGATCCGGACGAACGCATGCGCGCCGCCCGTGCGCGCGCCGAGCCGCGACCGGCGCCGAGGCACGCGCGGCCACGTCGAGAGCCTGCTCGATCACTCGCCCTGCGGTGAACGGGCCGCGGGCGCGCGTGGAGAGCGTTGCGCCGTCGAGCTCGGCGAGAGGTGACGAGAGATCTTCACGCTCGGTGGACCTACGGGCGGCGACGCCGCGCCATCGGGGCGGCGAGCGTGCGGCAGCAGTGCGCGCGGCTCGCCGGAGCGCGGGTGGACG
>DATDDC010000156.1:0-6649 GCA_036523995.1 Anaeromyxobacter sp. | reverse complement strand
CGCCTACGCGCAGCAGGCGGCGGCCTACCAGCCCGGCCAGATCCACGCCGACGGCCGCACCGTGCAGCTCCAGGCCGGCGTGAGCATGCCGGCGAAGGGCCCGGAGGCGAAGAACCTGCCGCCCGAGGTGCTCGCCGCGCTGCAGGAGCCCGCGCCGGTCCTGCGCAACGACGGCGCCGAGACGCTCTTCGGCGAGGACCTCATCAGCGAGAAGAGCCTCGACGAGGTGATCCTGTCCTACCTGGCGGAGGACCTCGGAGATCGCAAGTGAGCCCCGTGAGGCTACAGGCCACGGGCTACAGGCTTCAGGAGAGACGCCGGGCCCGCAGGCTGTAGCCCGAAGCCTGGAGCCTGGAGCCTTCCTCCCGCCGTGATCCAGCTCTTCCACGTCACGAAGGAGTATCCGGGCGACGGGCCCGCGCTCCAGGACGTGACCCTCGAGATCGACAAGGGGGAGTTCGTCTTCCTCACCGGGCCCTCGGGCGCGGGGAAGTCGACGCTCCTCAAGCTCATCTTCTGCGACGAGCCGGCCACGAGCGGGCAGCTCCTCCTCTTCGGCAAGAACGTGGCGAAGATCCGCCCCGCCGCCGTCCCGTTCGTGCGGCGGAACATCGGCGTCGTGTTCCAGGATTTCAAGCTCCTCTCGCAGCGCACCGTGGTGGAGAACGTCGCGCTGCCGCTCGAGGTGCGCGGTCTCCCGGACCGGGAGATCAAGCGGCGCGTGAAGGCCCTGCTCCGCTCCGTGGGGCTCGAGCACCGCGGCGACAAGTTCCCGCCCTCGCTCTCCGGCGGCGAGCAGCAGCGGGTGGCGGTGGCCCGCGCACTCGCGGCCGATCCGGCGCTGCTCCTCGCCGACGAGCCCACCGGCAACCTCGATCCGGACCGGACCCTCGAGGTGATGGACCTCCTCCACGGCGCGAACGCGCGCGGCACCACCGTGGTGGTGGCGACGCACGACCGCTCGCTCCTCGAGCGGTACAAGCGCAGGGTGGTGGCCCTGGATCACGGCCGCCTCGTCTCCGACGGCGACTCGGTCCGGCGCGTCTCCGCGTCATGACGATCCTGCGACCGCTCTACTTCACGCGGCGTGCCTTCGACGCGATGCTGCGCGGGCCGTACGTCGCCTTCGTGGGCACCGCCACCATCTTCGTCGCCATCCTGGCGACGGGGCTCCTCGCCGCGGCGCTGGGCGGCGCGGAGCGGATCCTCCAGGGGTGGGCCGGGGAGGTGCAGATCTCGGTCTACCTCGCCCCAGGCGCCGACCTCGAGGCGGCGGCGCGCGCCGCGCGCGCCCTCGCCCCCGGCCGGCCCGTCGAGGCGGTCCCCGCCGCCACCGCGCTCCGCCGCCTGGCCGACGTGCTCGGGGAGGAGGCGCGGGTGCTCGAGGGGGTCGGCCCGGGGGCCCTGCCGGACGCCGTCGAGGTGCGCGCTCCCGGCATCTCGCTCGCGGGCGCGCGCCAGCTCGCGGGGGCGCTGCGCGGGATCCCCGGCGCCGCCGAGGTCGACTACGGCAACGCCTGGCTCGAGAAGCTCGAGGCCTTCGTGGCGCGCGCCAAGATCGCGGCTGTCGTCCTCTTCTCGGCGCTGGCGGTGGCGACGGCCGTCCTCGTCTCCAACACGCTCCGGCTCGCCGTCTTCGCGCGGCGGGACGAGATCGAGATCATGAAGCTCGTGGGCGCCACGGACGGGTTCGTGACGGCGCCCTTCCTCATCGAGGGCGTGCTCCAGGGCCTGCTGGGAGCGGGGCTGGCGGTGCTCGCGCTCCTGGGGCTCCACGCCCTCCTCGTCCCGCGGCTCAAGGCCGCCGTGGCGCTGGCGGGCGGCCTGGCCCTCCGGGACACGCTCCCGCCGCCGCTCCTCGTCGGCCTCCTGGCGGGCGGCGGGCTCGTGGGCCTCCTCGGCAGCGCGCTCTCCGTGGCGCGCACGCTGCGGCGCATGCACGGAGCGTGACGGTGCCGGCCCCGCTCCTCCTCGCCGCCCTGCTCGGCGCCGCGGGCCCCAAGGCGCAGCTCGACGCCCTCGAGGCCCGGCGGCGCGCCGAGGAGACCGCCGCGAAGATGCTCCAGCACCAGGAGCGCTCCGTCCTCGACACGCTCGCGGAGGCGGAGAGCGCGCTCGCGGAGGCCCGCGGCGAGTGGAGGCGGGTCGAGGCGGAGCGCGCGGCCGCGGAGGCGCGGCTCGTGCGCGCGCGCGAGGAGGAGGCCTCGGCGCAGGCACGCATGCGGGCGCGGCTCGAGGAGCTGCGCCCGCGGCTCCTCGCCCGGGCGCGCCTCGGGCGCGCCGGGGAGCTCCAGATCTTCCTGGAGGCCCGCTCGCTCGCGGACCTCGTGAAGCGGCGCTACCTCATGGAGCGGATCCTCTCGCGCGACATGGCGCTCCTCGGCGACGCGCGCTCGGCCCATGCGGCACGGGAGCGGGCGCGGGCGGAGCGGCAGGGGGAGGCGGAGCGGATCCGCCTCCTGGCCGCGGAGGCGCAGGAGCGCCGCGCCCAGGCGGAGGCGCGGCGCGAGGAGCGCGAGACCCTGCTCACGGCCCTCCGCAGCGCCCGGGCCTTCCACGAGCGCGCCGCCGACGAGGTGTCGGTGCAGGCGAAGCGGCTCGCGGAGTTCGTGGCCACCCTGCCGCCGCCCCGCGCCGGCCTCACCGGCCCGGGCGGCTTCGCCACCCTGCGCGGCAGGCTGCCGCTGCCCGCCGCGGGCCCCATCACGGTCGGGTTCGGGCGCGTCGTGAACCCGAGGTTCAACACCGTCACGGTCCAGAACGGGATCGACGTGGATGCGGCGGCGGGCGCCCCGGTGCACGCCGTGGCGGCGGGCCGCGTCGTCCACGCCGGCTGGTTCAAGGGCTACGGCAACCTCGTCATCGTCGATCACGGCGAGGGCTACCACACGCTCGTCGCACATCTCGCCACCATGCGCACCGCCATGGGGGAGGAGGTCGAGCCCGGCGCGGTGCTGGGCACCGTGGGCGACTCGGGCTCGCTCAAGGGGCCGTACCTGTACTTCGAGATCCGCGAGAAGGGCAGGCCGGTGGATCCGCGGCCGTGGCTCGCCCGGTGAGCGGGGGTCTCGGCCGGCCGGGTGTGGGCCCGGGGCCGAGGCCTCGGCGCCACCACATCCCCGCAGCCTGTAGCCTGGACGGGGCACGCCCGCCCGCCTGGCGCGGGGGCGAACGGCTGCTATGATCGATCGCAGCATGCGCCGCCGCCCCATCCTCGCGCGCCTCGCCTTCGCCGCCGCCATCGCCGCCGCGTTCTTCGCGGGCCTCGGCTACGACCACGTCGCCTCCGCGGCGCGAAGGTCGGGCGCCCAGCCGTACCGCCCGCTCGACGTCTTCTCGGACGTGCTCGCGCACATCGAGAACAGCTACGTCGAGGAGGTGGACGAGAAGGACCTCGTCTACGGCGCCATCGACGGGATGATGAGCCGGCTCGACCCGCACTCCATCTTCATGAAGCCGGAAGTCTACAAGCAGATGCGGGAGGAGACGACCGGCGAGTTCGACGGGCTCGGGCTCGAGATGACGATCCAGGACAACGAGCTCACGGTGATCTCGCCGGTGGCGGAGTCGCCCGGCGAGCGCGCCGGGATCCGCCCCGGTGACAAGGTCCTCTCCATCGACGGCTCCACCACGAAGGACATGACGCTGGGCGAGGCCATCCGGCGCATGAAGGGCGCGGCGGGCACGAGGGTCGTGCTCGAGATCATGCGGCCCGAGTTCTCGGCCCCCCAGAAGCTCACGCTGGTGCGCGACCGCATCCGCACGCAGAGCGTGGACATGCGGGTCCTCGACGCGGAGCGCCGCTACGCCTACGTCCGCCTGCGCGCCTTCCAGGAGCGGACCGACCGGGACCTCGTCAAGGCGCTCGACGACGCGCGGGCGGCGCTGCACGGCCAGATCCGCGGCCTCGTCCTCGACCTCCGCAACAACCCAGGCGGCCTCCTCGACCGGGCGGTGCACGTCTCCGACGTGTTCCTCCGCTCGGGCGTCATCGTGACCACCGCGGGCCGCGGCAAGCGGAACGTGGAGGTGGAGCGGGCCCACGAGAGGGACACCGAGCCGCCCTATCCCATGATCGCGCTCGTGAACAAGGGCACCGCCAGCGCGAGCGAGATCGTCGCCGGCGCGCTCCAGGATCACGGGCGGGCCGTGATCATGGGCACCCAGACCTTCGGCAAGGGGTCGGTGCAGACGATCATCGAGCTCGAGGACGGCTCGGGCCTGAAGCTCACCGTGGCGCGCTACTACACGCCCAAGAACCGCTCCATCCAGGAGCTCGGCATCTCGCCGGACGTCGTCGTGGCCGAGACCGCGCCCCCGCGCGGCGACGACGGCCCGCACGGCGAGCGAGACCTGAAGCGGCACCTCCGGAACGACGCCACCCCGGTCTCGACCGCGGCGCAGCCCGCGGTGGGGGACGACTACCAGCTCAAGACCGCGCTCGACTATCTCAAGGCCGTCGACATCTTCAAGGCGGCCGTCGAGCCGCCGCGGGGCGTCGCGGCGAAGAAGGAATGACGCGCCCGCGCGCGCGTTTCGCGGCGTTGACTTCCCGGCCCATGACGCTATAGTCCGCCGCAATTTGTGGGGCCCGGTAGGGGATCCGTGGTCCGCACGTTCACGCACGGATGAGCGCTCTCGAGCTTTCGGTCGTCATCGGCTACGCGCTGCTGCTCCTCGTGTTGTCGGTGTACGGATCACACAGGTACGTGATGGCGTACCTGTACCACCGCCACAAGTACAAGCTGCCGACGCCCCCGGGCCGCTTCGAGCGGCTGCCCCGCGTCACCGTCCAGCTCCCCATCTTCAACGAGATGTACGTGACGGAGCGCCTCATCGGCGCCGTCGCGAAGCTCGACTATCCGCGCGACCTCCTCGAGATCCAGGTCCTCGACGACTCCATCGACGAGACGCAGGGCATCGCCCGCGCCTGCGTCGACCGCCACCGCGCCGAGGGGATCGACATCGTCTACGTGCACCGCGCGAACCGGAAGGGCTTCAAGGCGGGCGCGCTCGAGAACGGGCTCCTCACCGCCAAGGGCGAGTTCGTGGCCGTCTTCGACGCGGACTTCATCCCCGAGCCGGACTTCCTCCGCCGCACCATCCACCACTTCACCGATCCCGGCGTCGGCATGGTCCAGGCCCGCTGGGGCCACCTGAACCGCGACTACTCGGCGCTCACGCGCGCCCAGGCCATCCTGCTCGACGGCCACTTCGTCATCGAGCACACCGCCCGCAACCGCTCCGGCCGGTTCTTCAACTTCAACGGCACGGCCGGCATCTGGCGGCGCCAGGCCATCGAGGACGGCGGCGGCTGGCAGCACGACACGCTCACCGAGGATCTCGACCTCTCCTACCGCTCGCAGCTCGCGGGCTGGCGCTTCGTGTACCTCCCCGACGTCGTGACGCCGGCCGAGGTCCCGGTGGAGATGAACGCCTTCAAGACCCAGCAGCACCGCTGGGCGAAGGGGTCCATCCAGACCGCGCTCAAGCTCCTCCCGCTCATCCGCCGCGCCGACGTGCCCAAGGAGGTGAAGAAGGAGGCCTTCTTCCACCTCACCGCGAACGTCGGCTACCTGCTCATGATCCCGCTCACCATCCTCTTGCCCATCACGGTGGTGGTGCGCGTGTCGCACGGCTGGTACGAGGTGCTGCTCCTCGACATCCCCTTCTTCGCGGCCGCGACCTTCAGCGTCGTGTCGTTCTACGCCACGAGCCAGGCGGAGCAGCCCGGGAGCCGGTGGGACCGGATGAAGTACATCCCATTCGTGATGGCGCTCGGCATCGGCCTGGCCGTGAACCAGGCCCGCGCCGTGGTCGAGGCGCTCATGGGCTACGAGACCGCCTTCACGCGGACGCCCAAGCACGGCGTGCAGCGCGCCGGCGAGTCGGTCGCGAGGAAGCGGTACAAGGCCGCCGTCACCTTCCAGCCCGTCGTGGAGCTCGCGCTGGCGGGCTACCTGACGTACGGCGTCGTCTACCTCATCGAGCGCGAGGTCTACTACTCGCTGCCGTTCCTCGTGCTCTTCCAGGTCGGCTTCGGCTACGTCGGGCTCGCGAGCGTGTACGAGGGGCTGCGCGGGCGCGTCGTCCGCTGGTCGCGCGCGCTCCTGCCGCAGCCGTCAGCGGAGTGAGCGGGCGAGCGCAGGGGCAGCGGGATGAGGCTGCCCCGGCCCCCGCTACAACGACTTCAGGAGGTCGGCGCGCTCCGCCGGCGGGAGGCGAACGCCGCCCGCGCGGGGCGAGGGCTCAGCCGATCCGCTTCTCGTAGACGGTGACGCCGCGGTCGAGCCGCCCGATCTCGGCGAAGCCGATGCGCTCCCAGAAGGCCTTCGCCTCCGGGTTCTCGTCCCCGACGGAGGGCCGCAGGACGCCGAACCCCGCACGGGCCAGCACCTGCTCCAGCGCGGCGGTCGTCTCCTTCCCGTAGCCGAGGCCCTGGCAGGCCTCGCGGAAGAGGAGCAGCGCGATGTGCGCCACGCCGGGGTCCGGGTGGTGCAGGTAGAGGTCGAGCACCCCGACGGCAGGACCCCCGACGACGGGGACGAGCGCGTACACCCGGCGCAGGTCGTCGCCCTCGGCGTCCGAGACGAGCCGCTGGGCGGCGTCCGCACCGGGCGGTGCGCCCTCGGTGCGCGCGAAGTAGTCG
>DATDDC010000155.1:0-6090 GCA_036523995.1 Anaeromyxobacter sp. | reverse complement strand
CGTCGTCGTCCGGCGCCGCGGGCAGCGCGCGCTCGAGCACCTCGGCCGCCTTGCGGCGGAAGCCCGTCTGCTCGTAGAGCGTCGCGAGGGCGCGCAGCGCGGCGAGGTGCCCGGGCGCGAGCTCGGCCGCCCGCTCGAGCGCGGTCATCGCGCCGAAGGCGTCCCCGCCGGCGTGCAGCGCCCGGCCGAGCTGGAAATGGGCGTCCGGAGAGTGCGGATCCTCGCGGACGACCTCCGAGAGGGTGGCGATGGCCTCCGCGAGGCGACCGGCGGCGAGCAGCTCCTTGCCGCGGGCGAGGCGCGGGTCGGCGCCTTCCTCCGCCGGAGCCGAAGAGGCGGCGGCGGCGCGCGCGCCGCCCGAGAGCAGCGCCTCCTCGACCCGCCGCAGCAGGTCGTCGAGCCGGAACGGCTTCTCGACGTAGTCCTCGGCGCCGTAGGAGTCCTTCGCGTCCTGCGCGAAGCGCCAGCCCCGGTAGATGGCCGTCATCATGACGACCGGCACGTTGCGCGTGCGCGGGCTCGCCTTGATGCGCCGGCAGGCCTCGAACCCGTGCACCTTGGGGAGCATGGCGTCGAGGAGGACGAGGTCGGGGACGAGCTCGTCCGCCTTGGCGAGCCCCTCGGCGCCGTCCTGCGCCAGCTCGACCTCGTATCCCTTCGCCCGGAGCGTCCGCTCCACGAGCTGGAGGATCTCCGGCTCGTCGTCGACGACGAGGACGAGCGGGCCCTTCCGCGCGCGCTCGGGCGCCGCCGCCTCGATCTCGATCACGATCTCGGCGTCGGGGATCGAGTCGACGACCTCCATGACCTCGCCGCCGATGACCGCCTCGATGTGCGGCGTCCCCGACGCGCACACCCTGCCCCGCCACAGCGCCACGCCTCGCGCCCGGGCGGCGTACGCCTCGCCGATGGCGTGGAGGAGGGCGCCGCGGCAGGCGACGTAGGGTGACGCCTCGAGGCCGGTGACGAACCGGACCTCCGCGAGCACGCGCTCGTCCGCGGGTCGCGCCATGGCGAGGTGGAGGCGGTCGCCCTCGAGCGAGAGCGGCAGGATGAGGTCGCCCTCGGCCACGGCCCGGGGGATGAGGTCGAGGAGCTCCACGGCGACGGCCGTGCGGGAGAGGTCGACGGCGGGGACGCCGTGCTTCTCCGAGAGGACCGAGGCGAGCTCGCTCTCGTCGATGCCGGCGGCGAGGAGGCGCGTGCACAGCGGCTCGCCCCGCGCGCGTCCCTCGATGATCGCCTTCTCGACTTGCTCGGCCGTCGCGAGACCTCGCTGGACGACCAGCTCTCCGGTCTTGGGCTTCAGTCGGACCTCCCCCGAGGCCTGCGCAGAATCTCACGGCCGGGCGGGTCGAGCAGTCCCACGACGGGGCGACCCTTCGGCGTGGGGGCCGCGGCCGCGCGCGATCATCCGACAGTGTCGGCGTACGTCATGACGAGGTACATGACGGTCTCGCCCTCGGCGCGGTTCCGGTACACGTGCGGCACGTCCGCCTCGAAGACGATGGCGTCTCCGGCGGCGAGGACCTCCTTGCGCGCGCCGACCTCGATTTCGACCGAGCCGGACGCGACCACGAGGTTCTCCGTGGTACCGGGGTTGTGGGGGTCCGCGCGCTCGAGCCCCCCGGGCGCGAGCCGCAGCTCGTAGAACTCCACGCGGCGGGGCTCGTCGAAGGGAAAGAGGGCGCGCGAAGAGAAGGACCCGTCGTGGCTCGTGAGCAGCTTCGCGTTCTCGGAGCGGAGCACGTGCGGCCCCGGGCTCCCCCGCGCCGTGATGAGCGCGGAGAAGGGCACGCCCAGGGCGGACGAGATCTTCCAGAGCACGTTGATGGTGGGCGCGCTCTGCCCGAGCTCGATCTGGCCGAGCATGGCCCGCGACACGCCCGAGATCTGCGAGAGCCGCTCGAGCGAGAGGGAGCGCTGCCCGCGCAGCCGCCGCAGGTTCCCGCCCACCACCGGCGTGAGGTCCCGCCCCACGGGCGCCGCCTCTCTCGACTCCGGTATCGTCCGCGGCTCGGGGGAAGGAACGCTCGCCCGCCCGCGGCCCTTCCTCGTGTTCTCGCGCGCGCTCTTCATCGAGGTCCTTTTTTCCGTTACCGCGGAGAGGTTGTCAACGCACGCGGAGCCGCGCGGGCCGCTCGCGGCGGGGGGCCCCTCCCCCCGAACGCTCCCGGCGACGCCGCCGTGGCCGATCGGGCGAGCCTCCGCTAGGTTCGCGCGCGTGCCCACCATCGAGCCCCTCCCCACCGCGATCGCCCTCGTCGCCGCCGGCGTCCTGCTCGGGCTGAGCGTGCTCGCCTCGCGGACCTCCGGCCGCATCGGCGTCCCCCTCGCGCTCCTCTTCCTCCTCGTGGGCATCGCCGCGGGCAGCGTGGGCGGGATCCGCTTCGGCGACTACCGGCTCGCCTTCCGGGCCGGGACCGTGGCCCTCGTCCTCATCCTCTTCGACGGCGGCCTCTCCACGCCGGCGGAGAGCCTGCGGCGCGTGATCGCCCCCGCGGGGCTCCTGGCCACGCTCGGCGTGGCGGCCACGGCCCTCCTCGCGGCGCTCGGCGCGCGCGCCCTGGGCGTGCCCTGGCTCGAGGCGAGCCTCTTCGGCGCCATCGTCTCGTCGACCGACGCCGCCGCGGTGTTCTCCGTGCTGCGGAGCGCGCGCATCCAGGTGCGCAGGCGCGTCGCGCACGTCCTCGAGATCGAGTCGGGCCTGAACGATCCCATGGCGGTGATCCTCACGCTCGGGTTCACCGCGGCGCTCGCCGAGGGGCGCTCCCCGGGCTGGCGCATGGCCGTCGGGGCGGCGGTCCAGCTCGGCGTGGGGCTCGTCGTCGGCTGGGCGGTGGGCCGCGGCGGCAGGTTCGTCCTCGGGCGCGCGCGGCTCGCGGCGGGCGGGCTCTACCCGGTGCTGACGCTCGCGCTCGCCTTCGTCGCCTTCGGAGCCGCGACGCTCCTCGAGGGGAGCGGGTTCCTCGCCGTGTACGTCGCGGCCGTGGTGCTCGGCAACGGGCCCCTCCCCTACCGCACCGGCCTCACGCGCGTGCACGACGCCATGGCCTGGTTCAGCCAGGTGGCGATGTTCCTCCTCCTGGGGCTCCTCGCCGTTCCGGCCCGGCTCCTCGGCGTCGCGCTCCCGGGGCTCGCCCTCGCCCTCTTCCTCACCTTCGTGGCGCGGCCCGTGTCGGCGGTGGCCTGCCTCCTCCCGTTCCGCTTCTCGCCGCGCGAGATCGCCTTCACGGCCTGGGTGGGGCTCCGCGGCGCCGTCCCCATCATCCTCGCGACCTATCCCGTGCTCGCCGGCGTCGCCGGAGCGCACCGCATCTTCGACCTCGTCTTCTTCGTGGTCGTGGTCTCCACGCTCCTGCAGGGCACGCCCATCCGCTGGCTCGTGCGGAGGCTCGACCTCGAGGTGCCGGGGCCGCCCTCCCCGCGCGCGGTGCTCGAGATCGTCTCGCGCGAGCAGCTCTCGGGAGAGGTGCTGTCGTTCTACGTGGAGCGCGCCAGCGCCGTCTCCGGCTCGGCCATCGCGGACCTCCCCTTCCCCGAGGGGGCGACCGTGATGCTCGTCGTGCGCGGCCACGAGCTCGTGCCGCCCAAGGGATCGACCGTGCTCGAGCCCGGCGACCACATCTACGTGTTCACCCGGCCGGAGGAGAAACCGTTCGTGCAGCTCCTCCTGGGCCGGCAGGAGGAGGACTGAGGAGCGATCGCGCAGCGGCCTGCCGCACGCGTCGCTGCACGGCCAAGGATCGAGCATGGGGTGCCCACGGTCCGGGCACGCGGAGCGGCGCGCGGGCCTGCGCCTGCTCGGCGATGACGGATCGCGGCGGAATTGCGCTCGGCGGCAGCGCGGACGGGCCCCATCGCAGTCGGCACGACCGCTGCAATCCCGGCCCGGCGAAGCCTCCAAACGCCCCCGAAGGAGACTCGCATGCCTGCCGTTCCGTCGTCCTCGCCCGTGCCGGCGAGCTCGAGCCCGACGCCGTCGCGCGCCACGCTCGGCCTCACCGGGCTCACCATCAACGCCATGGCGCTCATCGCGCCGGGCGCGTTCCTCTGGCTCACCTTCCAGATCCAGTCGCTCTACGGCGCCCCCATGGCGGGCTCGGCCATGTGGTTCGGCATCCTCGCCGCGCTCGTCCTCTGCTTCGCGACGGCCATCGCCTACGCCGAGCTGTCGAAGCTCTACCCCGGCGCCGGCTCGTCGTACTTCTTCGCCGAGCAGGCCTTCCTCTCGAAGACGAAGGCGTTCAAGTTCGCGCGCGTCGCGAAGTTCGTGACCGGCTGGGCGAGCCACCTCTACTACTGGGTCTATCCGGGCGTCATGGTGGGCGTGACCGCCATCCTCGGGGGCTACCTCCTGTCGCAGTTCTTCCCGGACACGTTCAGCGGCACCTACAACAGCCCGCTCTTCATGATCCTCTTCTGCGTCGCCTTCGCGTTCGGCGTCGCGTACATCGCCTTCCGCGGCGTGACCGGCACGACGGGCGTGAACTTCGCCATCAACGTCATCCAGATCTCCGCGCTCGTCGTCTTCTCCATCATCGCCATCTCGTACCGGGTCAGCCACCCCGACGGCTCGAAGGGCTGGCACCTCGTGAACGGCGTGCCGGTGGACTACGTCGTCGCGCAGGAGGCCGTCGTCGAGAACGGCAAGCCCAAGCTCGACGCCGCCGGTCAGCCGGTGACGCAGCCGAAGATGGACGCGGCCGGCACCCCGGTTCCGGAGCTCAAGGACGGGAAGCCCGTGCCCTTCGTCCTCTCGTACGCGGCCGATCAGGCCACGGCGATGGAGCCCGTCGACGCCGATCACCCGAAGGACATCGTCCCGAAGTTCAAGTTCCACCAGACCGCGAAGTCGACGACCGCGCCGCACGGGTTCTCGTACCTCGTCATCCAGGCCTGCATCGCCATCCTCATCCTCGTCGGCTTCGAGTCCGTGACGTCGATGGGCGAGGAGGCGAAGAACGCCAAGCGCGACATCCCGCGCGCCGTGCTCCTCTCGCTCGCCATCCAGGGCGCCTTCTGCTACCTCCTCGAGTACTTCGCCGCGAACTACTTCCTCAACCAGGGCTACACCCTCGCGGACGCGGCCGGCTCCGGCGCGCCCCTCGGCGACATGATGGTGCTCGTCGGCACCTGGCTCTTCGGCAGCGTCACGGCGGGCCGGGCGTTCATGCTCGTCCAGGCGGCGACGGTGTTCCTCGCCCTCATCGGCACGACGCTCTCCTGCCTCTCCACCGGCGCGCGCGTGACGTACGCCATGGGCAAGGACGACGAGGTGCCGAGCCACTTCGGCCTTCTGCACGGCAAGCGCCTCACCCCGCACCGCGCCATCTGGACGCTCGCCGCCATCTCGGCCGTCATCGGCGTCATCACGGTCGCCACGTACCTCGGCGGCACGACGCCGGCCCCGCTCGACGCGAAGTACCACAACCTCTGGTACAGCTTCGGCATCTTCGCGCCGGAGACCTACGCGAAGCTGCCGAACAGCCTCGTCATCACGACGCTCGTCTCGAACTTCGGGACGTTCATGCTCTACATGTTCACGTGCGTCATCGCGATCGTGGCGTTCCGCGAGCACCACTCGTTCAGCGGCGTGAAGCACATGTTCGTCCCGCTGTTCGGGCTCGTGGCGAACCTCGTCTGCCTGCTCTTCTACCTCGTGGGCCCGTTCACGGTCGCCGGCATGAGCATCAAGGAGCCGTACATCGCGCTCGGCGCCTGCATCCTGTGGGGCCTCTACGGCGCGTTCTACTTCGTCGGCGCGAGCAGGAAGAAGGGCAAGACCGTGCTCGTGGAGAAGCATGCCTGATCGCGGTCCGAGGCGCGCCGCGGCATTCCAGGGGCCGCGGCGCGCCCTGGCCGTTCATCCGCGGGGATAGGCGTCGGTGCCCATCTCCAGCGCGTCGAGCCCGCTCCACTCCACCTCCTGCGGAACGCGGTTCCCCATGAGCCGGTCGACGAGGCGGAAGAAGCCGTACGAGGCGCCGAACACGAAGGCGGCGTTCGTCGCGACGCCCACGACCTGCGCGGCGAGCTGGCTCGGGTCGCCGAAGAGGAGCCCCCGCACCGGCCCCTCGACGCCGTTCC
>DATDDC010000154.1:0-5120 GCA_036523995.1 Anaeromyxobacter sp. | reverse complement strand
AGGTGCCCCGATGTGGAAGCGGCGCCGCATGATCGAGACCGCCGGCACGAGACTGTGCCACCGCTGCGCCGGGACGCTTTCAAGGGGCGGTGGCACGCTCGTGCACTGCGTCCTATGGGGTGGCGTCGCCGAAGGCTCGCTGCGCTCCTTCGCCGCGACGGCCCACCCCGGCCCTTTCTACGCCTCCGGAGTGCGACCGGAATGGCGAGCATGCTGCTCCGCTGACGGGGTCCAGGCGCCCGCGCCGCGCGCCCGGGGCTACTCCGAGGCGCGGATCGCCTCGGCGTCGATGGTGATCGCCACCTCGTCGCCGACCACCTTGCCGCCCTTCTCGAGGGGGCTGTTCCAGCTCACGCCGAAGTCGTGCCGGTCGATCCGCGTGGTCGCCACGAAGCCGGCGCGGATCTTCGGCCCCCGGTCGACCCCTCCCTCCCACCACGGCGTGGACCACTGCCCCGTGCGCCTCACGTCGAGCAGGACGGGCCGGGTGACCCCGCGGATGGAGAGATCGCCCGCCACCTGGTACTCGCCGGGGCCCACCACCTTCGCCACGCGGCCCGAGAAGCGAATCTCCGGGTGGTGCTCGACGTCGAGGAAGTCGGCGCTGCGCAGGTGGGCGTCCCGCTCCGGCTCGCCCGTCCACAGGCCCCGCGCGTCGAGGATCACCTCCACCCGGCCGCGCATGGGATCGTCGTCGTCGAGCTCGAGCTCGCCGTGCACGTTCTTGAAGTGGCCGCGGACCTCCGTGACCATCATGTGACGCACGGAGAACTCGGCCGCGGTGTGCCCGGGC
The DNA here is from genome assembly GCA_036523995.1 of Anaeromyxobacter sp. Lineage (GTDB taxonomy): Bacteria > Myxococcota > Myxococcia > Myxococcales > Anaeromyxobacteraceae > Anaeromyxobacter. The sequence goes on along the minus strand of DATDDC010000154.1, from coordinate 4,327 downwards.
TCGAGGAACCACCTGGCCACGCGGGCCTCCGATCCTCAGGACCGCCAGCCGTCCTGCGGCGCGGCGACGGTCTGCCAGGCCGCGGGCGCGAACTGCTCGGCGAGGAAGGCGCGGAAGGCCTCGAGCGCCCGTTCCAGGGTGCGCGAGAGCCCGGCGTCGCCCGCGGAGGGATCGTAGTCGATGCGGAGCGTCACGCGCGTGCCATCGCCGGCCGGCTCGAACGTCAGCACCTCCGCCCGCCAGCGGACGCGCGCCTCCGCCTCGTCCACGGCGCAGCGCGGGGTCCTCTCGAACTCCGCCCAGCGCTCCGAGACGACGCCGACGGGGTCGGCGAGCTCGATGGATCTCGTGATGTGCGCCACGTCCTTCTCCATTCGTGAAATCGGCCCGGCCGATCGGGTTCTAGCGGGCGCGCCCGGCGCCGTCGAGGCGATCTCCCGGGCCGATGTGGGAGCCGCCTGGTACGTTTCGCCCCATGCGGGACGACGGCCTGGCGGATGTCGTGGAGCGGCTCCGGCGCTTCACGAGCGAGCGGGGATGGTCCCGCTTCCACGACCCGAAGAACCTCGCCATGCTCGTCGCCTCCGAGGCGGGCGAGCTGCTCCACCTCTTCCGCTGGGTGAGCAACGCGGACGCGGACGCGTTCGCCGCCCGGCCCGAGAATCGCCGCGCCCTCGAGGAGGAGATCGCGGACGTCGCCATCGGGATCCTCCTCCTGGCCGACCGCGCCGGCCTCGATCTCGTCGAGGCCGTGCGGGCGAAGATCGCGCGGAACGCGGAGAAGTACCCCGTCCGCGGGGGCGCCGCCGCGGTGCTGCGCTGACGGTCTTCCGGATCGGGCTCTCGCCGAGATGCCTTCCCGAGGGGCGCGGCCTCGCCGACCCCTCGCCGGACCGGGCCCCGGAGGGGCCTGCGCCGAGGCACGCCCTTGGCGCCCGGCGGGCGAAGGCGGGATCATGCGCCGCATGGAACGAACGCCCCTTCGGATCGCAGCGCTCGTGAGCCTTCTCGCGTCGTGCGCCTCCGGAGGCGCCGAGAGGAGGGCCGCGGATCCCGCCATGCCTCCGAAGATCGCCGTCGAGGACCTCTCCATCCCGTCGCGCGCGCCGGGGATCCGGCTCTTCGTCCGGAACAAGCGCGTCGACGGCGCGCCCGTCGCGAAGGACAAGATCCTCCTGTTCGTGCACGGCGCGACGTATCCCGCCGAGACCTCGTTCGACCTCCCGCTCGGCGGGATGTCGTGGATGGACTTCCTCGCCGGGCACGGCTGGGACGTCTACCTCGTCGACGTGCGCGGCTACGGCCGCTCCACGCGTCCTCCCGAGATGGACGAGCCGCCCGACAGGCACCCGCCCATCGTCTCCACCGACGACGCGGTCCAGGACGTGGGCGCCGCGGTGGACTTCATCCGCGCGCGCCGCTCCGTCGAGCGCGTGACGCTGCTCGGCTGGTCGTGGGGGACGACCATCATGGGCGCCTACACCGCCCAGAACCCCGACCGCGTCGCGAAGCTCGTCCTGTACGCGCCGCAGTGGATCCGCTCTGCGGCGACGCCGTCCCTCGTCACCGGCGAGGGCGCCTACCGCGCGGTCTCCATGACCTCGGCGAAGGACCGCTGGCTGAAGGGCGTGGCGGAGGACAAGAGGAAGGACCTCATCCCGGCGGGCTGGTTCGAGCAGTGGGCCGAGGCCACCCTCGCGACGGATCCGGTGGGCTCGAGGCAGTCGCCGCCCGTGTTGCGGGCGCCGAACGGCGTCATCCAGGACGGGCGCGTCTACTGGTCCTCCGGAAGGCCCTACTACGACCCCGCCGGCATCACGGTCCCCACGCTCGTCGTGCACGCGGAGTGGGACCAGGACCTGCCCACGCCGCTCGCGCAGGCCGTCTTCTCGCGGCTCACCGCCGCGCCCTACCGGCGCTTCGTGGAGATCGGCGAGGGCACGCACACGGTCCTCATGGAGAGGAACCGCATGCAGCTCTTCCGCGAGGTGCAGCTCTTCCTGGACGAGGCGCCCGCGCGCTGATCCCCTCAGCGGCGGCGCTGCGCGTCCTCGCGGAAGAACGCGTTCAGCTCCGCGCCGGGGATGGCCTCGCCGAGCGCCCGGAAGGTGCCGCCCTCCGCCATCTCGCGGCCGGCGCTCCGGAGCGCGCCGTAGGCCACGCGCGCCAGCGCGCCTCCCACGCTGATGCGCCGGACGCCCAGGTCCTCGAGCTGGCGGGCGGAGAAGCCCGGCACCGAGGCGAGCACGTTCACCGGCTTCGGCGCCACGGCCTTCACCACCGCGGCGACCGCCTCCGGCGTGCGCAGGCCGGGGGCGTAGAGGCAATCGGCCCCCGCGGCCGCATACGCCTCGAGGCGCCGGATCGACTCCCGCAGCGGATCGGGGTGGCCCACGAGGTGGCACTCGGCGCGCCCGGTGAGGACGACGCCCGCCCCGGAGGCGTCGATGGCGGCCCGGGCCGCGCGCAGGCGCTCCACCGCGACGGAGAGCTCGTGCAGCGGAGCGGCGCGGTCCCGGGTGGAGTCCTCGATGGAGAGGCCCGCCACGCCGGTCTCGACGCACCGGCGCACGCTCTCGGCCACGCCCTCGGGATCGGCCGCGTAGCCCGACTCGAAGTCGGCGTTCAACGGGACGTCGGTGGCCTCGACCATGGCGCGGAGGTGCGCGAGCACGGCGGCGTGCGGCACCGAACCGTCGGGAAGCCCCATCGAGAAGGCCATGCCGGCGCTCGTCGAGGCGAGCGCCGGGAACCCGAGGCTCTGGAGGATGCGCGCGGAGCCCACGTCCCAGGGGTTCGGCATGACGAAGCAGCCCGACTCGTGGAGGCGTCGGAAGGCGGCGCGGCGGCCGGCGGCGTCGGTGGGCATGGCTCGAGGGCCTCCTCGCGCGCATGCCTAAGGGCGGCGGGGGCCCGCGTCAGCGCTCGAACGAGGCGGGGCGGCGCCACCCTCTCCGGACGGCCCGCGGCGGCGCCGCCGCGGCGTCCCGCGAGAGCTCAGCGCCCGACCATGTACGAGTTGTGGATGGTGGGCACGACCATCGCCACCACGTACAGGGTGGTCACGGCGAAGGCGAGGCCGACGAACGTGAGATAGGCCATCCGCCGCTCGGTCCAGCGGTGGAGGACGCGGAAGTGGAGGATGATCCCGAGCGCGAGCCAGGTGACGAGGGAGCTCGTCTCCATGGGATCCCACCCCCAGTACCGCCCCCACGACTGGTGGGCCCAGAGCGACCCCGCCACGATCATCACGCCGAGGAACAGGAAGGACACGAGCGTGAGCTGGTGCTCGTAGAGGTCGAGCCGCTCCGGCGACGGAAGCCTGGGGAGCGAGCCGGGCCGCCCCGCCTTGGCGAGGTAGGCCGCCGCGCAGAAGGAGGCGAGCAGGATCGTGGCGAAGAAGAGCTTGCCGAAGCCGATGTGGAGCACGAGCCACCAGGACCGGAAGATGATCGGCACCTCCTGCTTGAGCTCGAAGGAGCTCACGGCCCAGCCCATGAGGAGGAAGGCGGCCGGCGCGACGAAGGCGCCGAGCCCGCGCAGGCCGCGCGCCAGGAGCGCCACCGCGAGCCAGGCGAGGACGAGCAGGAAGGTGTCCGCCGCGATGACCTCGTAGCGGGTCTGGTAGGGCCCGTGTCCCACCTCGGCCCAGCGGAGCGCGAGCGTCGTCCCGTGCGGCGCGAGCGAGAGGCCGAGGAGCCAGGCGCCGGCGGCCTCGAGCCGCGCGCTCCGGAAGGCCGTCCCGAAGAAGAAGGCGACCGTGGCGAGCGCCAGGAGCGTCACGGCCGTCCAGAAGAGGAAGCTCTGCATGGTGCGGCTCCTCGCGGCGCGGGATCAGCGCGGCCCGCCGGGCGCGTCGCGCCCCGCCCCGGGGGCCTCCTCCGCGCGCCGGCTCTCGAGCGTCGTCACCTCGTGCACCTTCCAGCCGCCGCCTTCCCGCACCAGAGCGTAGCGCATCGTCATCTCGCTCACGAACGTGGGGCCGGGTGGCTCGCCCGGATCGAGGTGCCGATCGGTGTAGCGCCAGCGCTCCCTCGTCTCGACCGACACGGCGTCGGGCGAGGCGCCCCGCTCCACCCGGACGACCTCGAAGGCCTCGAGCGTGCTCTCGAGGACGAGGCGGCTCGCCGACTTGAGGTCGACGAGGACCCGGACCTTGGCGGCCTCCTTCGCGCCGGCGAACCGGGCGAGGCGGGAGGTGTCCCCGGTGCGGTAGGCGCGGACGAGCTCGTCGTCGTAGGCGCGGATGGCGCCGCCCAGCTCGCGCTCGCCGCGGGAGCAGGCGGCGAGGGCGAAGGCGAGCACGGCGGCGCGCCCCGTCACCGCC
>DATDDC010000153.1:0-3052 GCA_036523995.1 Anaeromyxobacter sp. | reverse complement strand
GGCGGCCGCCCGCGACCTCGCGCCCCTCCTCCTCGCCGGCCGCGACGCCGGCACGACGGTCTCCGCGACCGTGGCGGTGGCCGCCCGCGCGGGCATCCGCGTGCTCGCGACCGGCGGCATCGGCGGCGTCCATCGCGTCCTGGCCGGCGATCCTCCGGCCGGGGCGGCGGACGTCTCCGCGGATCTCGCCGAGATCGCCCGCAGGCGCGTGTGCGTCGTCTCGGCCGGACCGAAGGCGATCCTGGACGTGGCGGCGACCGCGGAGGCGCTCGAGTCCCTCGGCGTCCTCGCGGCGGGATGGCGCACGTCCGAGATGCCGGCGTTCTACTCGGACGCGAGCGGCATCGCGCTCGAGCACCAGGTGGAGGACGCGGAGGAGGCCGCGCAGCTCCTCTCCCTGCACTGGGAGGCGCTCGGGCGCGAGGGCGGCGTCCTCGTCCTCGTCCCGCCTCCGGACCCGGTTCCGCGCGCCGCCATCGAGGCCGCCCTCTCGGCCGCGCTGGCGGGAGCGAGGGAGCGGGGCGTGCGCGGAAAGGCGGTGACGCCGTTCCTCCTCGATGCCATCGCCGGGGCCACCCAGGGCCGCGCGCGCGAGGCGAACCTCGCCCTCCTCGAGCGAAACGCATCGGTCGCGGGAGAGATCGCGGCGGCCCTCGCGCCGCGCCGCTAGGATCGGCCGACCCATGAGCGCTCCCCCGCACGTCCCCGCGACGCTCGTGGCCGACGGGCCCGCCCTCGAGGCCCTCGCCGAGCGGGTGAGGGCCGAGCCGATCGTCGCGTTCGACACCGAATCGAACAGCTTCCACGTCTACCGCGAGCGCATCTGCCTCCTCCAGGTCTCGACGCGCAGCGAGAACTTCATCGTCGACCCGTTCGCCGTCGACGTGGCGCCCCTCGGGCGCGTCCTGTGCGACGGCCGTGAGGTCGTGCTCCACGGCGCCGACTACGACGTCCGTTGCCTGAAGCGCGAGTGGGGCTGGGCGTTCCCCCGGCTCTTCGACACGATGGCGGCCGCCCGCAGGCTGGGGCGGCCCGGCCTGGGGCTGTCCGCGCTCGTGGAGAGCCACTTCGGCGTCCGCCTCTCCAAGTCGAGCCAGCGCTCGGACTGGGGGCGCCGGCCGCTCACCCGCGAGCAGATCGCCTACGCGGCGCTCGACACGCACTTCCTCCTGCCGCTCCGCGACGCGCTCGCCGGCGAGCTCGCGGCGCGCGGCGCGGCGGACGAGGCGCGCGGGGAGTTCGACCGGATCGCTTCGGTCGAGCCGCGCGAGCGCGTCTTCGACGTGGAGGGCTGGAGGCGCCTCAAGGGCGCGCGCGACCTCGACGCCGCCGGCCGGCACGTCCTGCGGGCCCTGTGGCTCGCCCGCGAGGCGCACGCGAGGGAGTCCGACCGGCCGCCGTTCAAGGTCATCGACGAGCGGGCCATGGTGGAGCTGGCGCGGCGGCGGCCCCGCACCGAGGACGAGCTGGGCCGGGTGCCGGGCGTCACGCCGTCGGTCCTGCGCCGGCTCGGCGCCGCCATCCGCGACGCCATCGCGGGCGCCGCGCGCTCGTGACGGGTGCGCTCGCTCCGCCCGCGCTCGACGATCGCCGGCTCACAGCGGCACCCGGTTCCCGTGATGCCCAACGTCCCCGCCCCCGCTGTGAGCGTGATGTCCGGCGCCTTGCGGCGCCTCTGGTGGGGGGAGAACTCTCCCCCCCACACCCCCCATCTCGAGCGTCACCTCAGTGGGAAGCGGAATCAGAAGCCCACGCCCGGCCCGGGGACCGGGATGGGCCGTCCCGGAGCGAGGGGCGGGGGGCGCTCGCCGGCGAGGGCGCGGTACGTGTCCCACTCGGACATCACGATCTTCACGTACTGCCGGGTCTCCCGGTACGGGATGCACTCCACCCATTCGTCGAGGGGCATGCCCTTGCGCGCCGCCGCCCACTCCGCGGCGGGGCGGGGGCCGGCGTTGTAGGCCGCCACGGCGACCGCGGGCTCGCCGAAGCGGGCGACGAGGAGGGCGAGGTAGTGGGTGCCGAGGGTGATGTTCGCGACCGGGTCCGCCAGCCGGGCGTCGAGGCCGCCGGGCACGCCGAGGAGCGCGCCGAGCCGCTCCGCCGTGGCGGGCCGGAGCTGGAGGAGCCCCTCCGCGCCCGCGCCGCTCCGGGCCGCCTCGCGGAAGCTCGACTCGCGGCGCATGACGGCGAGGAGGAGGCCGGGATCGACGCCGAACCCGCGGGTGCTCCGCCGCAGCGCCAGCCGGTGCGGCTCCGGGTGGGCCCAGCGCAGGACCCGGCGCGAGGGGAGGAGGTGATCCCGGGCCATGCGGAAGGGCAGGTCCGCGTCCTCGGCGAAGGCGGCGAGCTGGGCGACGAGGGCCGCCGCCGGCCGCACGCGCCCACCCCGCGCCAGGTCCCGGAGCTCCGCGAGCGCCTCGTCGCGGAGCCCCAGGCCGAGCAGCTCCACCGCGACCGAGAGCCGCGCCGCCACGAGCGGCGTCTGGACCTCGGAGAAGGGGCGGGCCCGGGGAGCGCGCGGCCGCGGCGCCGGCTCGCCGAGCTCGGCCAGGCGCGCGCGGGAGAGGAGCGCGTACCAGCCGCCCTCGCCCATGGCCAGCGCCGAGCGGTAGAGGGCCTTCTGGCGCTCGCGGCTGCGCGAGAGGCGCGCCCGCCAGTAGAGCGCGGCGTCGGCGAGGGGCCCGCGCGACAGCGCCGCGAGCGCGCGCTCCGCGTCCGGGGCGCGCCGCAGCCGGTAGCGGGACCAGGCCGCGAACCAGAGCGCGTCCTCCGCCCGGCGCGAGCGCGGGTTCGCCCGCGCGAAGGCCTCGAGCGAGGGGATGGCCTTCGCGAGGTCCCCGGCGTCGTACGGCAGCCACGCGGCGAGGAAGGCGGCCTCGTCGCCGAGATCCCGCTGCCGCCATTCCGGGAAGCCGGGGACCGGCGCACGGCTCGAGGCCACGTCGGCGTAGTAGCGGATCGCCTCCTCGACGCGGCCGGCGCGCGCCGCGGCCCTCGCCAGGACGAGCCGCGCGCCGCGCTGCACGCCGGGATCCGAAGCCCCGGCCAG
>DATDDC010000152.1:0-8058 GCA_036523995.1 Anaeromyxobacter sp. | reverse complement strand
GCCACCTGCACCTTGTGCCGGCCCGGCTTGACCTCGCGGTTGAGCGGCGTCGTGCCCACCGGGACGTCGTCCACCGTGACGAGCGCTCCGGGCGGGGTCGTCACGATGCTGAGGACGCCCTTGGCGTCGCCCTGGCCTCCGAGGAGGAGCGGGGCGGCGAGGGCGATCTCCTTGTTCAGGCGGCGGGAGGCGACCGGGACGTCGCGCTCCATGCGCCCGAGGCGCTCGCCGGTCCTCGCGTCCGCGTGCACGAGCGCGAGGCGGTACGTCTCACCGCGCTTGCGCAGCCATCCGCACACGACGCGGTCGACGCCGAGCCGCGCCGCCCGGGCCGCGAGGCACTTCGGGTCGTCCGCGCAGCGGACGAGCGCGAGGGTGGCCTCGCGGCCGAGCCTCTCCTCCACCTGAGCCGGGGTAACGACCTCGAAGCCGCGCTTCGCCGCCTCGACCGCGAACGCCTCGGCCGCGCTCTTCCCCGTGAAGGTCAGCTCCGGCGGGGCCTCGAGGGGCACCACCGCGAGGCGCGCCCCGCTCGGCGCCGCGGCGGCCGGACCGGCTGCGAGCGCGGCGGCGAGGAGACAGGGGAGCGAGAGCATCGCGGCGATGGTCCCAGGGCGGTGGGCCTCGTTCAAGTGGTATGTTCTGCGCGCGTGTCGCACGTCGTCAGGGTCCGCTTCACCGTCGAGGCCAACTACGCGGGCTGGCGCCTCGATCGCTACCTGCAGGAGAAGATCCGCCGGCTCTCCCGCGCCCGCGTGCAGTACCTCATCGACCACCGCCTCCACTCGGACGACGGGCGGAGCCTCAAGCCCGCGACGCGCGTCGTGCCCGGCCTCTCGTTCGTGCTCCTCCGCGACGCGGAGCCCGAGCCCGAGGCTCCCCTCGACTTCGGCGTCGTCCACGACGACGGCGCGCTCGTGGTGGTCGACAAGCCGGCCGGCCTTCCGGTGCATCCCACGGCGCGCTACGCGGCCCACACCTTCACCGCCGCGGTGAGGGAGCGCTTCCCGGATCGCAAGATCGATCCCGCCCATCGGCTCGACCGCGAGACGTCGGGGCTGCTCGCCTGCGGCGGCGCGCCGGAGTGGACGAAGCGCCTGAAGCGCGACTTCGCGAGCGGGCGCGTGGCCAAGACCTACCTCGCCCTCTCCGTCGGGCGTCCGGCCCAGGATCGCTTCGAGGTGGACGCGCCCCTCGCCCTCACCGGCTCGTCCGCCGTCCGGGTGCGGATGCACGTGGACGCGGCGGGCCTGCCCTCGGTGACCGCCTTCGAGGTCCTCGAGCGCCGCGCCGCGCCCGACGGGACGCCGCTCGCGCTCCTCGCCTGCCGGCCGCGCACCGGGCGGCAGCACCAGATCCGCGCGCACCTCCACCACGCCGGCCTGCCCATGGTGGGCGACAAGATCTACGGGCCCGACGAGACCATCTTCGACCGCTTCACGAAGCGCGAGATGACGGACGACGACCGGGTCCTCCTGCGCCTTCCGCGGCAGGCGCTCCACGCCTGGCGCCTCTCGCTCCCGCATCCGAGGACGCGCGAGGAGGTCCACCTCGAGGCGCCGCTCGCCGAGGACCTGCGCGCGTTCTGGGACGGCTGCCGCGAGGTCGCCGGACGCTGAGGACGTGCAGCTTTCCGGGACGGCGCCCGCCGGGCATGGACCGCTCCGCCCCCCGGGCGGCGGCCTCCGGCGCAGCGTCCTCGGCGCGCGACAGGCTCCGAATGGCGCGCGCGTCATCGAGCCGTTCGCGTGTCGCGCCTGCGGATGCGCCGGCGGCCGCCGCCCGGGGGCTACGCTGTCGGTGAAGCGCGGGCGCCTGAACCCTGCAAGTCACGCGAGCACACCAGCATTCCGGTCGCAGTCCGGAGGCGTAGACGGGGCCGGGGCGGGTCATCGCGGCGAAGGAGCGGAGCGAGCGCTCTGCGACGCCACCCCTGAGGACGCAGTGCACGAACGTGCCACCGCACCGGGAGAGCCGAACGGCGCAGCGGTGGCACAGTTTCGTGCCGGCGGTAGCGATCATGCGCCGCCGCCGCCACGACGGGGCACCTTCGGGCCCAGCGGAGCGACGCCGCCGCGAGGGCCCGCTCCGGCCCGCGCGGAGACGGAGGCCCACGGAAGGGGGTTCGAGAAAGCTGCCGCGAGGGCCCGTCCGGCCCCGCGGTGACGGAGGCCCACGGAAAGGGGGTTCGAGGAAGCTGCCGCGAGGGCCCGCTCCGGCCCCGCGGTGACGGAGGCCCACGGAAGGGGATTCGGATTCACCCTCAGGCAAGCGCAGCGATTCGGAACCGTGGCACGGTTCACTGTCCGGGTCTCCAGCGCCGCCGCGCTCGCCGCTCGCTCACCCGCTCCGCCTTGGCGATCCGCGCCCGCTGCTTCACGGCGAGCACGTAGAACCTCTCGCGCAGCGCGTCGGCGTCCGCCTCGGGGAGATCGCCGTGGCGGCCGCGCTCCACCTCCCGGCGCTCCACCGCCTTGGCGAGGGAGATGGCGGCCGCCACCGAGACGTTGAGCGACTGCACGAAGCCGCGCATGGGGATGGCGAACGAGGCGTCGGCCAGGGCGAGGGCCTCCTCGGAGACGCCGCGGCTCTCGTTCCCGAAGACGAGCGCCACCTTCCCGGCGAAGGAGAGGTCGCCGAGGCCGCGGGCGCCCTCCCCGAGCCGGGTGGCGTAGATGGCGAAGCCTCCCGCCCTGAGGTGCAGGAGGCACTCGGCGGTCGACGACCAGCGCCGGACGTCCAGCCACTTGTCGGCGTTCTGGCTGATCTTCTTGTTGCGATCGTAGGGCTTCATCGGCCCCTCGACGGCGTGCAGCTCCTGGATGCCGAACGCCTCGCAGGTGCGGAGCACCGCGTTCACGTTCTGCGGATCGCAGAAGGCTTCCATCACCACCGTGAGGGTCCGCGTCCGGCTCGCCACCACCTCGTCGATGCGCGCCTTCCGCTCCGGCACGAGGAAGCCGGCCCTGCTCCTGTGCTCGCTCATGCGAGGGGCGAGGAAATCACGCCGGAGGGGAGAAAGTCATCGCCGGGCGGCGGGGGATCGTCCCCGTCGCCCGGCGCGGTGCTGCGGGGGGGGCCACCCGGCTCGACCGGGCGGCGCCGCCTTCTACAGGGACTTCAGGTACTCGACGAGATCCGCCTTCTCCTGGTCCGTGAGCCCGAGGTCGAAGCCGCCCAGGCCGTCGACGCGCGGCGAGTTGTAGAAGCTCACGACGTCGGCGAGCGTGGCGAACCGACCGTCGTGGTAGAAGCCGCCCCTCTGGTGCGCGAAGAGCCCCTTGAGCGGCGAGGTCCGGTAGGCGTGGTCGGGCGCGCGGTCCGCCTGGAACGAGTCGATGCCCATCTCCTTGGCGGTGTGCATGTTCCAGCCCGGCTCGGTGAAGATGGGCGGCACGTGGCAGGTGGCGCACTTCGCCTTGCCCGCGAAGAGCGCCTGGCCGCGCCTGGCCGCGTCTTCGACGAAGCTCCCCTCCGGCGCCTTCGGCGGCTCCAGGGTGAGCTGGTAGACCTGCAGCGCCGGGAGCTTCGAGGTGATGAGGTCGGGCTCGCCGGGCGGCGGGCGCACGTCGAAGAAGCCGGCCTTGGCGGCGATGGGGAACTGGGTCGGGTTGTTGAGCCGGGCGTCGACGAAGGTGCCCTGGCCGTGCATCTCGAGGTTCGCGACGAAAGCGTTCCAGTGGGTGACCGAGCCCCAGCCGGTCCAGGTGTGGAGGTTCACGCCAGCGAGGCCGTACGCGGGCGGGATGAGGGTCGCCGCCACCTTGCCGTCGGGGCGCAGCGCCTTGCCGTCGAGGAACACGCCGGCGTCGAACTTCCCGGGGCCCCACATGCCGAGCACCGCCTTGAGCGTCGGCACGTCGACCGTCGGGCCGGCGAGGCTGAGGAGGTCGGCGACGGGCTGGAGGTTCGGCGCGAGGCTCACGATGGCGCCGACGTTGAGGTCGCGGTTGGCCCAGCCGTCGAGGCGGTGCCCGATGCCCGGCGCGAAGGAGTCATCCACCACCGAGTGGCAGAGCGCGCAGGTGATCCCCATCGAGGTGAGCTTCCCGTTCGGATCGAAAAAGCCCTTCACGCCCACCACGGAGTCGAGCGAGAGGAGCGCCAGCGTCGTCTTCGGATCGTTGAGATCCACCTGCCCGGCGGCGATCGCCTTGCGGACGGTCTGGGGCAGGGCGTCCACGTCCACCTTGAGGCCGACGGCGAGCGCCGTCGCCGGGCTCACGCCCGGGCCGACGCCGCCATTCGCAGCGCCGGCGATCGCCTCGTGAAGGCGGAGCGTCCCGCCCCAGAAGGCCTGGTCGCCGAACGTGTCGTTGCGGAACGTGTTGCGGCCATCCCGGACGAGCTTCACCGCCGATCGGGTCTCGTCGCCGCCGAGCGCCGCGTCCGCCGATGCGTCCGCGCGGCTGCGGGAGCAGCCTGTGACCGAGGCGAGGACCAGGACCGAGAGGGCCGCGCCGAGATTCAGTATCAGTTTACTCATGGTGTTCTCCTTGGTGTTCAAATCAACCGTTTTGATGCCCGTCTGCTCGCTCGGGTAACAGGTGACGATGCCGCACCCCCCATCAAGCCGGCGCCCGGGTGCCGGTGGACGGCGCCGCCTCGCGAGCGGTCACGCCCTCGTGCAGCGGAGCGAGCCGGGCGAGGACGAAGGCCGAGACGGCGAGCGCCACGTCGCGCGCGGCCACGTCGAAGTACCGGCCGGTGAGGAGCAGGTCGAGCGCGATGGCGAGGAGCCACCCCGCCGCGACCCATCCGAAGATGCGCGCCCAGCCCGCCAGGACGCCGATGCCCACGGCGATCTCGATGATCCCGACGAGGGCCATGAAGGTACCGGGGTTGACCGGCAGCATCCGGACCGCCAGCGGCGAGAGGTAGTCCTGCCAATTCGTCAGGAGGTTCGTGAACTTGTCGAGCCCTGCCACGATGGGGACGATCCCGAAGACGAGGCGGAGCGCCCAGTACGAGGTTGAAGTCCTGTCGTCGTGCATGATTTCCTCCTAGATCACGGTGCGTGACGTCCGTTGGATGCGCCGGACAGCCGGTCGGTGACCGGGACGCCGGCGGTAACCGCGGAGCCTCCCTTCGCATCCAAGGGAGAGCCAGGAGGTGGCCGTGATTCCTTCGAGCGAGATCGCGCGAAGCGCGTCCCTGGACGATGCCGAGGTGGTCCGTCGCGTTCGCGCGGGAGAGCGGGAGCTGTTCGAGGTGCTCGTCCGGCGTCACGACCAGCGCGTCTACCGGACGATCCGTTCCATCCTGCGCAACGAGAGCGAGGTGGAGGACGCCATGCAGCAAGCATGGCTCCAGGCGTACGTGCACCTGGGCGAGTTCGCAGGGAACTCGGCCTTCTCCACCTGGCTCGTCCGCATCTCGGCGAACGAGGCGCTGCAGCGGCTCCGCCGCCGCTCGCCGATGGTCGCGGTGCCCGAGGGCCGCGAGGAGGAAACCGTGGACATGCATGCCGACGATCCCGAGGAGCGGGCCGCGTCCCGCGAGGCCGTGCGGCTCGTGGAGCGCGCGGTCGACAAGCTCCCCGCGCACTACCGCTCGGTATTCATGCTCCGCGACATCGAGGGGCTCTCCACCGCCGACACCGCGGCGGCGCTCGGCATCGGCGAGGAGGCGGCCAAGGTGCGGCTCCACCGGGCGCGCGCGCTCCTGCGCGAGTCGCTCTCCGAGACGGTCGACCAGGCCGCGCCGGAGGCCTTCCAGTTCCTCGCCCCGCGCTGCAACAAGATGGTGGCCTCGGTGATGGCCGCGATCGAGAAGCTCGGAGCGCCCGGCGCCGCGTAGCCGCGCGACGGATCGCGAGCGAGGCGAGCGCGCCGGGCGGGCTAGGCCCGCTTGGCCGCGCGGGGCTTGGCGAGCCGGCGGCCGCGGCCCTCGGGCCTCGGCGCCGCGGCCTTGAAGAGCAGGCGGGCCACCGCGTCGAGGAGCTGCGGCAGCCCCTCGCCCGTGACGGCCGACACGAGGTGGACGGCGACGGGCTTCCTCCGTCGGCCGAGGAGCCTCGCGAGCTTCGTCCCGGCCGCGCGGGCCTCCGGCACGTCCACCTTCGTCACCGCGATGACCTGCGGCTTCTTCGCGAGCTCGGGCGAGTGGAGCGCGAGCTCCCGGTCGATGGCGTCGAGGTCGGCCTTGGGAGAGCGGCCCGGCTCCTGGGCCGCGCCGTCGACGAGGTGGACGAGGACGCGGCAGCGCTCCACGTGGCGCAGGAACTGGTGCCCGAGCCCGGCGCCCTCGTGGGCGCCCTCGATGAGGCCGGGGATGTCGGCGACGACGAAGCTCTTCTCGCCGCGCCAGGAGACGACGCCCAGGTTCGGGACGAGCGTCGTGAACGGGTAGTCGGCGATCTTGGGCCGGGCGCGCGAGATGCGGCTGATGAGCGTCGACTTCCCCGCGTTGGGGTAGCCGACGATGCCGACGTCGGCGAGGAGCTTCAGCTCGAGGACGAGCTCCCTCTCCTCGCCGGGCGTGCCGTCCTGCGCGAAGCGCGGGGCCTGGTTCGTCGCGGTGGCGAAGTTCATGTTGCCGAGGCCGCCGCGCCCGCCCTTCGCCGCGACGAACCGCTGGCCCGGCGCGTCGAGATCGGCGAGCGCCTCGCCGGTGGCGGCGTCCTTCACCACCGTACCGGGCGGGACGCGCAGCTCCAGATCGACGCCGTCCTGCCCGTTCATGTCCGAGCCCATGCCGTGCTCGCCGCTCCGGGCGCGGTGGTCGTGGACGTAGCGGTAGTCGAGGAGCGTGGAGAGCTGGGGATCGACGACGAGCACGACGTCGCCGCCGTTCCCGCCGTCGCCGCCGGCCGGCCCGCCGCGCGGGACGTACTTCTCCCTGCGCCAGGCGACCGCGCCGTTGCCGCCGTCGCCCGCCTTCACGTGGATGCGGACCTCGTCTACGAACTTCATGGGTGCGCTCTCGCTCCCGTCGCGGGCGTCCGGGCCCTTTGCCCTGCTCCAAATACGAACGCCGCGGACCCCGAGGCCCGCGGCGCCATGACCTGCGATCCCGTACGGCCCGCTAGGCCTCGGGGACGATCGAGACCACCCGGCGATCGCCGCGGGTCTTCGTGTACTTCACCTTGCCGCCCACGAGCGCGAACAGCGTGAAGTCCTTCCCCATGCCGACGTTCGGCCCGGGGTGGATGAGCGTGCCGAGCTGGCGGACGAGGATGTTTCCCGCCTGCACCTTCTCCGACCCGTAGACCTTCACGCCCCGTCGCTGGCCGGGGGAGTCGCGCCCGTTGCGCGAGGAGCCCTGTCCCTTTTTGTGCGCCATGTTTCCTCTGCTCCGGCCCGCTACGCGCGGACGTCCGTGATCACGACCTCGGTGTACGGCTGCCGGTGGCCGCGCTTCTTCGTGAAGCCTTCCTTCTTCTTGCGGAAGTGGATGACCTTCCTGTGCCTCGCGTTCGCGACGATCTCGCCCTCGACCGCCGCGCCGCTCACGGTGGGCTTGCCGACCTTCGGCTCGCCCTCGCCGCCGACGAAGAGCACCTCGAACGAGACCTTGCCCCCCACGTCGCCCGAGAGCTTCTCGACCTTGAGCCGATCGCCCTTCGCGACACGGTACTGCTTGCCGCCGGTCCGGATCACCGCGTACATCGCCTTCTCCTCGGAATCTGGGGAGGTTTCCACCGGGGCACGCCTCGAGACGGGCGCGCCCACCGGCCCTCCGGAAGGGCGGTCATATACGATCGCGCCCTCCATCCTGTCAAGGATTACCGGGGCTTCCGCGGACCGGCGCAGCGTGCCGCGCACGGGGCACCGGCTTATCTACGCCACGTGGCCCGCATCGAGCGCCGCCTCTCCTCGAACGCCCCCGGCGACCTCTTCGTCGACGACGCGTGCATCGCGTGCGACACCTGCCGCCGCATCGCGCCCGCCACCTACGGCGGCGGCGAGGACGACGTCGCCTTCGTCGCCCGCCAGCCGGCGTCCCCCGCCGCGCGGCGGCGCGCCATGATGGCCCTCGTCGCCTGCCCGGTCGCGGCCATCGGCTCCTCGAGCAAGGAGGGAGCGGCGGAGGCTGTCCACGCCTTCCCGTACGAGG
>DATDDC010000151.1:0-12221 GCA_036523995.1 Anaeromyxobacter sp. | reverse complement strand
GGCCCGCTGCGCGTCCTCCTGCGCCCTTCGCTCGGCCTCGGCGCGTGCGCTCGCCTCCGCCTCGCGGCGGGCCGTCTCCGCCGCGGTCTCCTGGGCGCGGAGCTCCGCGTCCGCCTTGGCCTGGGCCTCGGCCTGCTCGCGCGCCTTCCGCTCCGCCTCGGCGCGCAGATCCGCCTCGACGTCGGCGCGGGCCTTCGCGTCGGACTCCTTCTTCGCGGCCTCCGCGGCCGCCTGGGCCTGGGCCGCCGCCAGCGCTTCGGCCTGGGCCTTCGCCTCGGCCTGGGCCTTCGCCTCCGCCTGCGCCTTCCGCTCCGCCTCTGCGCGCGCCTCGGCCTCCGCCTGGGCGCGCCGCTCGGCCTCGGCCTTGGCCTGCGCCTCGGCCTCCCGCGCCTTCTGGTCGGGAGCGGGGGCCTGGGCCACGGGGGCGCCGGCCGGCTTCGTCACCTTCACGACGAGCGTGTTCCCCGAGGCCTGGACGTCCGGCGGCTCCACGTCGGCCACGAAGGCGATCATGACGCGCGCGATCGAGGTCGCGTCCGATCCGTAGGAGAGGTTCTTCACCACGACGATGGTGCCGTCGTTGATGGGCATGTCCTCGGGGATGTTCTGGAACCTCGACTCGGACAGGTCGATGACGAAGCGCGGCGGATCCGCCATCGAGAAGGTCGTGAAGTTCGGAGGCTTCGAGCCCTTCACCTCGAGGACGACCTGCGCTCCCTGGTCCTTCACCTGCACGGCCGAGATGACGTTGAGGTCGGCTGCCCGCGCGGGCCCGGAGCCGAGGGCGAGCGAGGCGAGCGCGAGGACGTGGCGAGGGCGCATCGGGGGCTCCGGCGAGGTGTGGAGTTCGGGGTCGAGGATAGCACGGGGGTCGGGGACGCCCAAAAATCCCGAGCCCTTGCGGGGCGATATCTCCCTACCTCGCACTCGGAGCGTGGGTCGCCGGGCCCGCGCGCGAAAGCGATGTGGGCGGGTCAGGCGCCCATGAGGAGCGCCCTCGCCTCGCCCACGAGGTAGAGCGACCCCGCCACGCACACGAGGGCGCCGTCCCCGGCGGCGCGGCGGGCGCACGAGAGCGCCTCGGAGAAGGACGGGTGCGCGTCCGCCTCCAGCCCTCGCGCCCGGGCCAGCGCCCGGATCTCCGTGGCGGAACGCGCCCTGGGCGTCGCGGGGGCGACCACGTGGAAGCGGCGCACGGCGTCCGCCAGCGCGCCGAGCATGCCCGCGTGGTCCTTGTCCGAGAGAACGCCGAAGACGAGCTCGACGGGCCGCCCCGGGTGGAGCGCGCGGAGCGCGGCCGCGAGCGCCGCCGCGCCGTCGGGGTTGTGGGCGCCGTCGAGCAGGACGCCGCCGATCTCCTCCAGCCGCCCAGGCCAGCGCGCGGTGGCGATGCCGCGCGACATCGCCTCCTCGGAGAGCGCCACCCCCGCCCGCGCCAGCTCCCGGAGCGCGGCCCGCGCGAGCGCGGCGTTCCCGCGCTGGTGCGGCCCCGCGAGCGCGACCCGGCCCTCGTACTCCGCGGGCGCGACCACGAACGGCGCGCCCTTCCGCACCGCCTCGCCCCGGAGCGTCTCGAGCGCGCCGGGCGGCTGCAGCGCGTGCACGACGGCCGGGACGCCGGGCTTGAAGATGCCGGCCTTCTCGAACGCGATCTGCTCGACCGTGTCGCCGAGGAGCTGGGTGTGATCGAGCCCGATGCGGGCCACCGCGGCCACCCGCGGGAGGACCGCGTTCGTGGCGTCGAAGCGGCCGCCCAGCCCGACCTCCACCACCGCGACGTCGACGCGGCTCCGCGCGAAGTGGAGGAGCCCGGCGAGCGTCGCGAACTCGAAGTACGTGAGGCGCTCGGCCTCCTCGCCCGCCTCGTGCCAGGGGCAGGCGCGCCGGATCTCGTCGACGACGGCGGCCAGGGCGCCGTCGTCGATGGGCGCTCCGGCCACCTGGATCCGCTCCGAGAACGAGACGAGGTGCGGCGAGGTGTAGAGGCCCACGCGGTGGCCGGCCGCGGCGAGGGCCGCCGCCGCCATGGCGCAGGTGGAGCCCTTGCCGTTCGTCCCGGCGACGTGGAGCACGGGATAGCTGCGCTCGGGCCGGCCCAGGGCGTCGAGCGCGCGCTCCACGCGCTCGAGCCCGAACCGCATCGCGAGCGGCTGGAGGCCGGCGAGGTAGCGGTTCGGGTCCGTCATGGCGAGGCTGGGAGCGGCCGGGACGCCCCCGCCGAGCGGCGCTCCGGGGCGGGCGAACCGTGCTTCTCTAGCCGAGCAGCCCGATGACCTGCCCGAGCTTCTTGCGCATCTCGTGGCGGTGGACGATGGCGTCGACCATGCCGTGCTCGAGGAGGAACTCGCTCCGCTGGAAGCCCGGCGGCAGCTTCTCGCGGATGGTCTGCTCGATGACGCGCGGCCCGGCGAAGCCGATGAGCGCCTTCGGCTCGGCCAGGACGACGTCGCCGAGCCAGGCGAAGCTCGCTGCCACGCCGCCCGTGGTGGGGTGGAGCATGACCGACACGTAGGGCTTGCGGACGGCGCGGTAGCGGTGGAGCGCCGCGGACGTCTTCGCCATCTGCATGAGCGAGAAGATGCCCTCCTGCATGCGCGCGCCGCCCGTCGAGCTGAAGACCACGGCCGGGATGCGCCGCTCGTAGGCGCGGTCGAAGACCCGGGCCACCTTCTCGCCCACGACCGAGCCCATGGAGCCGCCCATGAACTCGAAGGCGAAGCAGCCGATGGACACGGGCTTCCCCTCGATGGCGCCCACGCCGGACACGAAGGCGTCGCGCAGGGCGGTGGCCTTGAAGGTGGAGCGGAGGCGGTCCCGGTACTTCTTCGAGTCGACGAAGCCGAGCGGGTCCTGCGGCGTGAGCTCGCCGTCGAGCTCCTGGAAGGTCCCGGGGTCGAGGATGAGCTCGAAGCGGCGGCGCAGCGGCAGGAGGTCGTGCTGGCCGCAGGCCGGGCACACGTTCCAGTTCTTTTCCCACTCGGCGCGCGCGACCACGCCCTCGCAGGCGTCGCACTTGTACCAGATGCCCTCGCCCTTCTTGGCCGCCGGCGGCGGCGCCGCCGGGGTCGACTCCTTCGTCTTCATCTTCTTCTGCTTCGAGAACCAGGCCATGGATTCCTTCTAGAACTTGAACTCGTCGCCGCGCGCGAGGACGCGGACGTTGGGGAGCGCGAGCCTCGCGAGCTCCCGCCGGAGCTGGGAGTGGTGGGCGGGCTTCAGGTGGTAGAGCAGGATGGGAAACCCGTTTATCTCGAGCTTGTCCAGCTCGCGGGCGAGGGTCTGCGGCGTCAGGTGGCCCGACAGGTCCGCGAGCCCCTGCAAGGCGTTCGGAAAGCTGAGCTCGACGATGAGCGCCTTGAGGCGCTTCTCGGCGTTGACGCGCTTCCAGAAGCGGGAGGTGGGGCCGGTGTCGCCGGACACGGCGATGGCGCTCCGGCCGTCCGAGAGGACGAAGCCGACCGACTCCACCGGGTGGTCCACCGGGACGGGGGAGACGGTGTAGGGGCCGGCGCGGAACTGCCGGGAGGGGTCGAAGGCCCGGATCTCGATGACCGGCGACTGGTCGCTCGGGATGCGCGTGAAGTCGGGCCAGAGCTCGTCGTTGAAGATGGACTCGCGCAGCGTGCGGGCGCAGGCCGTGGAGGCGTGCACGCGCACCGGCTTCTTGCGGCGGCCCACCAGGAGATCCGAGAGGAGCGGCACGTCCTTCACGTGGTCGAAGTGCGAGTGCGTGAGGACGATGTCGTCGAGCTCGAGGAGCTTCTCGAGGGAGAGGCTCGCGGTGAGGGCCCCCGCGTCGATGGCGAGCTTGCCGTCCACGAGGAAGCAGGTGGTGCGGTGGCGCGGGAGCTCGCCGCCCGAGCAGCCGAGGACCTGGAACCTCATCGCCATGCCTGCGGGCCCATCACGAGATGTCCCCGAACTGCGCCTTCATCTGGAGGAACTCGAGGAAGTGGTGGAGCTTCGCCACGTCGGGGACCAGGAAGCCGTCCGGGTGCACCGCCACGATCTTGGACTTGAGGAGCTTCATCAGCACCTCGTCCGCCTGCTCCGGCTTCACGCCCACCCGCCCCGGCAGCTCCTTGGGCAGCATCGTCACCTTGTGGCCGGCGGGGCCCCTGGGCGCCTTCTCCGCCGCCGTGGCCAGGAAGTGGACGACGCGCGAGGAGGCGTCGGCGAAGAGGAGGTTCTCGATCTGCTCGTTCGCCTCGGCGAGCCGGTCGGCCAGCTTCTTGATCATGCGGACGGCGATCTCGGCGTTGCCGCGGATCATGGCCTCGAAGGTCTTCGCGTCGATGACGAGGAGCTTCGAGTCCTCGGCGCAGGTGGCCGTGGCGGAGCGCGGCTTGTTGTTCAGGATCGACATCTCGCCCAGGAACTCGCCCGGGCCCATGGACGAGAGGATCTTCTCGACGTCGCCCACCTTCTTGGAGACGTTCACGCGCCCGTGCTGGACGACGAACATCTCCCTGCCGGGCTCGCCCTCGCGAAAGAGGACGGTCCCGCTGGGGAACTCCCTGCCGAAGCGATGGAAGAGCTGGTCGTCGGCCATTTTCTCGAAGTGTGACGCCGCTCACACTCGCGGGAGGAGCGGGCGGACTCGTGTTAGCCGACCTGGGAGATCCGTGTCAACGAAACGGCCCGCTACTTCGTCTTCATCTCGAAGACGCCGTGTCGATCGTGCTCGGGGGGCCTGCGGCCCCCCGAGTCCCCCGCACGCTCCGGGGCAGCCTCATCCGGCTGCCCCTGCGCGTGCAGTGGGACGGCCACGCTCACTTCGTCTTCATCTCGAAGACGCCGTCCCACTCCGGGCCGGGCGGGTCGCGGCGCATGGCCTCGCAGCGCTCGACGTACTTGCGGGAGGCCGGGTCGCCGCCGCGGAGCTCGTCCGCCTCGCGGAAGCGGGCGATCGCCTCGTCCCAGCGCTGGCCCTTGTAGGCCGAGAGGCCCCACACGAACCGCTCCGCGAAGGCCGTCAGGGTGGGCGAGGCCGGCGCGAGCGCGAGCAGCTCGTGGATCTGGACGGGCTCGCGCTTCCCCTTCACCCGCACGAGGTCGAGCTCGCGCGACACCACGAGGTCCTTCACGTCCTCGCGCGTCCTGGGGCCGAGGATGATGCGCGTCCCGTACTCCTTGTTGGTGCCCTCGAGCCGCGAGGCCAGGTTCACGGCGTCCCCGAGGACCGTGTAGTTGTAGAAGCGGTCCTGGCTCCCCACGAAGCCGACGGACATGGGGCCGGTGTTGACGCCGATGCCCACGTCGACGTCGGGGAGCCCCTTCTCCCGCCAGCGGGCGCGCAGCACGTCGAGCCGGTCCACCATGGAGAGCGCCGCGCGGCAGGCCCGCAGCGCGTGATCGGCCTGCGCCTGCGGCGCGCCCCAGAAGGCCATGATGGCGTCGCCGATGTACTTGTCGAGCGTGCCCTGGTGGCCGGAGACGATGATCTCGGTCATGGGCGTCAGGTACTCGTTGAGGAGCTCGATGAGCACCTTGGGGTCGAGCTTCTCGGCGATGCTCGTGAACCCGCGCACGTCCGCGAAGAGCACGGTGAGGACGCGCTTCTCGCCGCCGAGCTGGATCGCGCCCTCCTTGGCCAGCACCTCGTCCACGATGGCCGGCGCGAGGAAGCGGCTGAAGGTGTCCCGGGCGCGCCGCTTCTCGCGCTCCTCCGCGAAGAAGCGATAGGTCGTCGCCGCCACGAACATGGTGAGCATCTGCGCGAGCGGCATGCCCAGGGCGAGGACGACGTTCTTCTGGCGCAGCGCCAGAACGGCCACCGCGCCCCAGGCGCCCGCCGCGCCGACGAGCACCGGAGCCGCGGCGAGCGACGACACCCGGGAGAAGGCGAAGGCGAGCCCCAGGGCCAGGACGGCCATGAGCACGACCTCTGCGGCGAAGACGACGCCGGAGCGCTCGAGCAGCTCCCCGCGCAGGACGTTCTCGATGAAGGTCGCGTGGGTGATCACGCCCGGCGCGATGTCGTCGAAGGGCGTGACGCGCTGGTCCCACGTCCCCACGGCCGTGGTCCCCACCACGGCGATCTTGCCGCGCATCGCTTCCTTCGGGATCCGGCCGTTCAGCACGTCGGTGGCGGACCAGGTCGGGTAGTCGCGCCAGCGGCCGTAGTAGTTGAGCGGGGCCCGCCCCAGCTCGTCGACGTCGATGACGAGCCCGCCCACCTTCACCTGGAGGAGCGACTCCGGCGCGCCCTCCGCGCCGATGGGGACGACGGGCACGGCGATGCCGCCCTTCCCCTGCGCCCGCGCCAGCACGGCGACGCCCAGCGCCGGGAAGGCCATGCCCCCCGCGCTCGCCACGGCGCGGTAGCGGCGGATGACGCCGTCCGGATCCGGGAGGACCGTGAAGAAGCCGCCCGAGTCGGCCACCGCGAGCACGTCCTCGACCGGCGGGACGACGCCCGGGAAGCTCCCCAGGAGCCGGACGCCCTCCCCCGCCGAAACGAGCTTCCCGCCGGAGCGGACGTGCACGGGCTCGATGCGGAAGAAGCGGAGCTTCTCCACGCGCTCCGGCTGGGCCTCGGCGGGCGCGTCCTCGGCGGAGAGGAACATGAAGCCGAGCGTCACGTTCTTCGCGCGCTCGATGGCGTCGGCGAGGACCTCCGTCGGGTCCACGTCGACCGCGGGCTGCGGATCCGGCCCCTGGGCGGCCGCCCAGACCTCCTCGAGGCGGCGGGCCGTCTCGCCATCCGCCGCGCCGTCCCGGGCGGCGCGCAGGAGCGACGCCACCCTCGCCATGCGGCGGCCGAGCTCGTCCTGCTCGCTCCAGATGACGTCGAACCCGACCGCGGTGACGCCACCCTCCGCCAGCCGGTCCACGAGGCGGGCCATCTTGGCGCGGCTCCAGGGCCACAGCCCTTCCTCGCGCACCGATCGCTCGTCGATGGCCACGATGACGACCTTCCCGGACGGCGCGCGCGGACCGCGCAGCGCCGTGAGCGCGTAGTCCTGCGCCGCGTGCTCGATGCGGGCGACGATGGGCAGCTCGAAGCCCTTGCCGAGGAAGACGCCGTTCAGGAAGTGCAGCCCGGTGAAGAGGAGGCCGAAGCCGAGCGCGAGGCGGAAGGCGTCCACCTTGAAGAAGGCTCTGCGCGCGCGCGCCATCCGCGACGAGACTAGCATCGGCCGCGCCCGGGTCGCCCGAAACTGGCGCTCGCCCGGCGGGCCGGTACCCTGCGGCCCGTGGCCGAGCGTCCCCGCACGTTCATCTGGCTCCTCGCGGTCCTCGTGCTCGCCGCCGTGGTGCTCTGAGCGGGTCGCCGGCGCGCCCGCCCGCGCCGGGCCTCCGGAACGGCCCAGCCCCCGCTTGCGGCGATGGCGCGGTCGCGGTAGACGCCCGCCATGGCGCTCACCTACCGCGACGCGGGCGTGGACATGGACGAGGGCGACCGGCTCGTCGAGCGGATCAAGCCCTACGCCCGCCCCACGCTCCGCCCCGAGGTCCTCGCCGGCATCGGCGGCTTCGGCGGCCTGTTCGCCATCGACGTGAAGAAGTACCGCGAGCCCGTGCTCGTCTCGGGCACGGACGGGGTCGGGACCAAGCTCAAGGTCGCGTTCGCCGCGGACCGCCACGACACCATCGGCCAGGACCTCGTGGCCATGTGCGTGAACGACGTCGCCGTGGTGGGCGCCGAGCCGCTCTTCTTCCTCGACTACTACGCCACGGGGAAGCTCTCGGCGGAGAAGGGCGCCGAGGTGGTGAAGGGCATCGCCGAGGGCTGCCGCATCGCCGGCTGCGCCCTCATCGGCGGCGAGACCGCCGAGCTGCCCGGGTTCTACGCCGAGGGCGAGTACGACCTCGCCGGCTTCGCGGTGGGGTGCGTCGAGCGCTCGCGCATCGTGGACGGGCGCGGCGTCGTCCCCGGCGACCTCGTCCTCGGCATCGCCTCCACCGGGCTCCACTCGAACGGCTACTCGCTGGCGCGGAAGGCGCTCCTCGATCGCTGGCCGCTCGGCCAGCGCTTCGAGGCGCTCGGCGGCAAGACCCTCGCCGACGCGCTCCTCGAGCCGACCCGCATCTACGCGAAGGACGTGCTGGCGCTCCTCGAGAAGGTCCGCGTGAAGGCCTTCGCGCACATCACGGGCGGCGGGCTCCCCGGCAACGTTCCCCGGAACATGCCGGACGGGACCCGCGCCGTCCTCGAGGAGAGGCGCTGGCCGCGGCCGGCCATCTTCGACCTCGTGGAGAAGGAGGGCCAGGTGCCGCGCGAGGAGATGTACCGGACCTTCAACATGGGGCTCGGCCTCGTCGCCATCGTGGCGCCCTCGGACGAGGCGGCCGCCCACGCGGCGCTGCGCGAGCGCGGCCTCGGCGCCTGGACCGTGGGCGCCGTGGAGAAGGGCGAGGGCGAGGCCACCTGCGAGGTCGCGCGGTGATCCGGCTCGGGGTCCTCGCCTCGGGCGGCGGCACGAACCTCCAGGCCATCCTCGACGCCTGCGCCGGGAAGCGGATCGCGGCCGAGGTGGCCGTCGTGATCTCGAACGTGCCGGGCGCCGGCGCCCTGGAGCGCGCCCGCAAGGCCGGTGTGCCGGCCGAGATCATCCCGTCGAAGGGCGTCGCCGATCGCGACGTCTACGACCTGCGGCTCGTCGAGGCGCTCCGCGCCCGGCGCGTGGACCTCGTCTGCCTCGCCGGCTACATGCGCCTCGTCACGCCGGCGTTCCTGCGCGCCTTCGGGCCCACGCCCGAGAGCCGCGGCTGCCCGCGCATCGTGAACGTGCACCCGGGCCTCCTCCCCAGCTTCCCGGGCCTGCACGCGCAGCGGCAATGCCTCGAGTACGGCGCGCGCTTCGCGGGCTGCACGGTCCACTTCGTCGACGAGGGCACCGACACGGGGCCGGTGATCGTGCAGGCGATCGTGCCCGTGCTGCCCGGCGACTCCGAGGAGGCGCTCGCCAGGCGGATCCTGGCCCAGGAGCACGTCATCTATCCCCAGGCCATCCAGTGGTTCGCCGAGGGGCGGCTCTCCGTCGAGGGCAGGAAGGTGACCGTGCGGGGCGCGAGCCCTGCCTCGCTCCCGCCCACGACGAACCCGAAGATCGAGATCTCCTGAGCCCCGAACGTGCCCGCGCCCGTGGCCAAAATGAAGGCAACCCCTCCCACCCCGCTATAGACTCGACGCCCCTTGGCGCAGACCTTCCGTCCACCGGCCACCCAGCGCGTCTACGACGTGTGCGTCGTCGGCTCCCAGCTCGGCGGCGTCGTCGCCGGAGCGCTCCTCGCGCGCCGCGGCTTCCGGGTGCTGCACGTCGCGCACGACGACCCCGGGTTCCACTACGTGGAGCACGGCTACGTCCTGCCGTTCGGCCCGGCGGTCGTCCCCTCGCCGCGCCACCTGCCCTCCGCGGAGACCGTGCTCGCCGAGCTCGGCCTCGCCACCGACTTCTCGCGCGCGCTCGCGCCGTCGGAGCCGGACCTGCAGCTCCTCCTCCCGCGCCATCGCGTCGACCTCTCCCGGGAGACCTCGGTGCTCCGGACCGAGCTGCGCCGCGAGTGGCCGCGCGACGCGGAGGGCCTCGAGGCGGCATTCGGCACGCTCGGGACGCTCTTCGACTTCGCCGGCTTCTTCCTGCGCGCCGCCCCGCCGCTCCCGCCGGACGGCTTCGGCGAGCGGCGGGCCGTGGCCAAGGCGGTGAAGCTCGCCGCCTCCGCCCCGGGCGCGCCCGTGGAGCCGGTGGGCGAGGCCCGGCCCTTCCGCGGCTTCGAGGACCACGAGCTGGCGCGGAGCCTCTGGGTGGCCCACCGCTTCCTCACCTACCTCGACGGCGAGGCGTCGCCGCTCTCGCTCGTGCGGCTCCTCGGCGGCGCCTTCCGCGGGACGAACCGGCTCCCCGGAGGCGTGGGGACGCTGCGCGAGATGGTGCGGCGCCGCATCGCCGAGTCGCGCGGGGAGCTCCGGGGCGGGCCGGGCGAGCCCGCGGTCGCGACGGGCTTCGAGGTCGATTCGGGCAAGGTGTCCGCGGTCCGGCTCGCCGACTCGCCGGACGCGCACGTCGCCCGCGCCTTCGTCGCCGCCACCGACGCGGCCCGGCTCCTGGCCTTGCTCCCCGAGGGGGTCCGGGAGGGGAAGGCCGGGGCATCGCTGCGCCGGGTGCAGGCGCGCCGGCAGCTCCTGTCGGTGAACCTCGTCGTGAAGCACGCCGCGCTGCCCCCCGCGCTCGGCGAGAACGTGCTCGCGCTGCGCGAGGCGGACGGGGGCGACGGGCTCGACAACGCGGTCTTCCTGCAGGTGCTCCCCGCGCGACGGGAGGCGCGCAAGGGCGCGGGCGACAAGGGCGCGACGCTCGAGACCGTCGCGGACGAGCGCGTCGTGTGCGCCTCGGCGTTCGTGCCGGCCGGGGCCGAGGCGGAGCCTCTGCGCACGGCGGCGGCGCACATCCGGGAAGCCGTCGCCGATGCCATCCCCTTCTTCGAGCGGCACCTCGTCACGGAGTCCGCGCCGCTCCTCGCCGACCCGGCGCGCGCGGGACACCGCCCGTCCCACCCGCTCTACGAGAGCGACCTCGACGACCGGCTCGGCGTGTCGGCGCTGCCCGTGCGCGGCCCCTGGAAGAACCTCTTCTTCGCCGGCCGCGAGGTCGTGCCGGGGCTCGGGCTCGAGGGGGAGCTCTACGCCGGCATCCAGGCGGCCGGGCACGTCGCGGCGCTGCTCGGAAGGAAGGACGTGCTGCGATAGCGATGCAGCGACGCCCGGACGTTCCACGCTTCACGTCCACGCTTCGCGAACTACGAACTACGAACCACGGACCACGAACCACGGGACCCTTGCTTTTTGGCCTCACTTGCGTAATATCCCGCGCTCTTTCGGCTTTCGGAGCACTCATGGCACGCCGCTGCGAGATCTGTGGGAAGGGCCCGCTCGTGGGCCACAACGTGTCCCACGCGAACAACAAGACGAAGACCCGGTCGCTGCCGAACCTCCGCTCGGTGCGCGCGAATCTCCACGGCGAGATCCGCCACGTCCGCGTCTGCACGCGCTGCCTCAAGGCGGGCAAGGTCCTGAAGGCCGGCCGCGGCGGAGCGCGCGCGACGGCGCAGGCGTAGCATCCCGCGGGTGCGGCACCGCCCCCTGCCGGTCACCGAACGAGTCCACCCCGCCGCCTCCGGCCTGGAGCGGCTCCCCACCTCCCGGCTCCTCGTCCGGCTCCACGCCGGCGACCTCGAGGCGGTCCGCGCCGTCGGCCGCGCGCTCGTCCCCCTCGCCGCGCTCGTCGACGCCGCCGCCCGGGCGCTGCGAGAAGGCGGGCGGCTCGTCTACGCCGGCGCCGGGACCTCGGGCCGGCTCGGCGCGCTCGACGCGGCCGAGTGCCCGCCCACCTTCGGCGTCGATCCGTCCCGGGTGCACGCCATCGTGGCGGGAGGCGACCTCGCGCTCCGGCGCTCCGTCGAGGGGGCCGAGGACGACCGCCAGGCGGGCGCGGCCGCCGTGCGCCGCGCCCGGATCGGATCCCGCGACCTCCTCGTGGGCATCTCGGCGTCCGGCTCGACGCCGTTCGTGCTCGCCGCGCTCGGAGAGGCGCGCCGCCGCGGCGCCGCCACGGCCCTCGTCACCTCGAACCCCGCCGCGCGCCCCGCCGTCGACCACCGCGTCGTGCTCGAGACGGGGCCGGAGCGCGTGGCCGGCTCCACGCGCATGAAGGCCGGCACCGCGGCCAAGATGGTGCTCGGCCTCCTCTCCACGGGGGCCTTCGTCCGGCTGGGCGCCGTCCGCGAGGGCCGCATGATCGCCCTCCGCCCCGCGAGCGAGAAGCTGCGCCGGCGCGCCATCCGGAACGTCCAGGCCCTGTCCGGCGTGAGCGCCGCCGCGGCGCGCGCGTTACTCGATCGGAGCGGCTGGGACGTGCGGAGCGCCATCGACGCGGCGCTCGGGGGCGAGCGGTCGGGGTCGAGGTCGGAGTCGGGGTCGGGGTCGCGGTCGGGATCGAGGTCGAGGTCGGGGTCGGAGTCGAGGTCGGAGTCGAGGTCGGGGTCGGGGTCGCGGTCGAGGTCGGGCACGGGCACGGGCACGGGCACGGGCACGGGAAGGGTTAACTCAGGCCGGAGGCTCCGGGGGAACCGGCGCGTCCTCCAGGTCCGGCGCCGGGCCGCCGCCGATGCCGAGGCGATCCGCGATCGGCACCTGCGCGGCGATGACGAGCGCGACGAGCTCGGTGAGAGGCATCCCGACGAGCTCCGCCCCGGTCCGGATGTACTCGCGGTCCACG